>NZ_ALNS01000004.1:0-294064 GCF_000286655.1 Enterobacter sp. SST3
TAGGCCCGGTAAGCGCAGCGCCACCGGGCAACCATTGCCACCGTGTCCAGAACGCGACAGCCATTGTCAGTGCCGATAAAGCAGCGCGCCTGAAATCGATTCACGATAGTGAAAAGACAACAGGAGCGCATCATGCTGAACACACCCGCCGACAAGTACCAACCCTTTCCCCCCCTTTCCCTGCCCGACCGTCGCTGGCCGGAACAACGCATCACCCGCGCGCCGCGCTGGCTCTCGACCGACCTGCGCGACGGCAACCAGGCTCTGGCCGAACCGATGGACAGCACGCGCAAGCTGCAGTTCTGGGACCTGCTGTTAAGCTGCGGGTTTAAAGAGATTGAAGTTGCCTTTCCTTCCGCCTCGCAGACGGATTTCAACTTTGTTCGCCAGCTGCTTGAAGAGAACCGCATCCCGGATGACGTGACGATTCAGGTGCTCACTCAGGCACGGGAAGATCTCATCCATCGCACTTTTGAATCCCTGCGCGGCGCGAAGCAGGCGACCGTGCATCTGTATAACGCCACCGCTCCGCTGTTCCGCCGCCTAGTATTCGGCATGGATAAAGCACAAATCGTTGAGCTGGCCACCCGCGCCACGCGGCTTATCCGCCAGCTTTGTGAAGAGAACCCTGAAACCCGCTGGCAGTACGAATACTCTCCGGAAACCTTCTGCTTTACCGAGCCGGAATTTGCGCTGGAGATTTGTGAAGCCGTGGCGGAGATCTGGCAGCCTTGCGACGAACGCCCGATGGTGATCAACTTACCCGCCACCGTCGAAGTGAGCACGCCGAACGTCTATGCCGACCAGATCGAGTACTTCTGTCGCCATTTCAGCCGCCGCCGCGATGTCTGCATCAGCGTGCATCCGCATAACGACCGCGGTACCGGCGTCGCCTGCGCGGAGCTGGCCGTAATGGCGGGGGCTGACCGCGTGGAGGGCTGTCTGTTTGGTAACGGCGAGCGCACGGGCAACGTCTGCCTGGTGACGCTGGCGATGAACCTCTACAGCCAGGGCATTAGTCCCAATCTGAACTTTAGCGATATGAATCGGGTGGTCGAAACGGTAGAGACCTGCAACCAGTTGCCAGTCCATCCGCGCCATCCGTGGGCAGGACGGCTGGCCTATACCGCCTTCTCCGGCTCGCACCAGGACGCAATCAAAAAAGGCTTTGATGCCCGCAGGCCTGGCGATCGCTGGGAGATGCCTTACCTGCCCGTCGATCCCCAGGATATCGGCTGCACCTACGAAGCGGTGATCCGCGTAAACAGCCAGTCAGGGAAAAGCGGCAGCGCGTGGCTGATCGAACAGAATCATGGTCTGAAACTGCCCCGCGCCCTGCAGCAGGATTTCAGCCAGCACGTGCAGCAGGAAACCGACCGTCACGGAAAAGAGATGACGCAAAATGCGCTGTGGCAGCTGTTTCGCACCCGCTACGGGCTGGTCGCAGACCCGCACTTTGCCCTGCAATCCTACCGCAGCGACAGCCAGCAGGACGGCCAGCTGCGTTTGACGGCCAGCGTCGCCACACAGGGAGGAACGCGCCAGCTGGAAGGTCACGGCAACGGTCTGCTCTCCGCCGCCGCTCACGGCCTGAGCCGCTGGGTCAACGCCCCGTTCGTGATTAAAGATTATCACGAGCATACGTTAGGCGAACGCAGCGACAGCCGCTCGGTGGCCTACATCCGCTGCCTGTTTCAGGACGGCAGCAGCCGCTGGGGCGTGGGCATTGATAGCGACGTGGCGCGCGCGTCGCTTCAGGCGCTCTTTAACGCCGTCAGTCGTTCTTAAAGTAATCGCTGGGGGAGACGCCCATCACCCGACGGAACATGGCCGTAAAGGCGCTGTGGCTGCCGTACCCCAGATCCAGCGCCACGCGCAATACCGGCTGGCCCTGCGCCAGCCGCACTAAGGCTTCCAGCAGACGCGCCCTTCTCAACCACTCGCCGTAGCTTAAACCCGTCTGCTGATGAAAATGGCGGTTCAGGGTGCGCTCGCTCATGTTCATCAGGCTCGCAGCCTGCGCGCTGCTCCAGCTTTCCCCCGTGTTTTGCCGGATTTGCAGACACAGGCGACGTAGCGCCTCACTTTCCGGCTCCGGCAGGTGAAACGGCAGCACCGGCATAGTGCGGATTTCATCGAGAATGAGCTCATAGACGCGCTCATCCCGGCTTCCGGGTGAGTACGATTCAGGTAAAGCAAGGCAGACGAGGATCAGCTCGCGCAGCAGCGGCGCGATCTGGACGATCTGGCAGGTGGCGGGAAGATCGGCCCGCGCCAGCGGATCGATAAACAGCGTTCGCGCCGCCACGTTGCCGGTAATGCGCAGGGAATGCCGCGTGCCCGCAGGCAGCCAGACGCCGCGACCGGGAGGCACAACCCAACAGCCTGATGCGGTATCCACCCGTACCACGCCGCTCAGGGTGTGCAGCAGCTGCGCGCAGTCGTGCTTGTGCCAGGGTTCGCTGTCACCATGAACGTAATCATGGGCAAACGGAACGAGAGGACGGTGGATAAAGGAGAAGGTTAAGGTTGTGGTCAAAGGAGGCACCAGCACAATGTAGGCCCGGTAAGCGAAGCGCCACCGGGCATCCACAGGCACAATACTAGATGTGCAGTTCCTGCAGTTTTTCTTTCGGCAGGGCCAGCTCTTCGTTGCTGTTCACGCGAACGTCGCGTTCGATGATGTGGCGCGCGATCTCCTGCGCTTCTTCCAGAGAGTGCATCTGGTAGGTGCCGCACTGGTAAACGTTCAGCTCAGGGATCTGGTTCTGCTCTTTCACCTTCAGCACGTCTTCCATGGCCGCTTTCCAGGCATCTGCCACACGTTTCTCTTCAGGCTGACCAATCAGGCTCATGTAGAAACCGGTACGGCAGCCCATCGGAGAGATATCGATGATCTCAACGCCGTTGCCGTTCAGGTGGTCACGCATGAAGCCAGCGAACAGGTGTTCCAGCGTATGAATGCCTTTCTCCGGCATCACTTCTTTGTTTGGCACGCAGAAGCGCAGATCGAAGACGGTGATCGTGTCGCCGTGCGGGGTGTGCATGGTCTTCGCCACGCGGACTGCAGGTGCTTCCATACGGGTATGGTCGACAGTAAAGCTATCTAATAACGGCATACGTCACCTCCGATAGTGATTTTTTTTAAAATAAACTGAACTCTTCTACAGAATGCGCGTCTGAGTATATGAAAGACGCGCATTTGTTATCATCATCCCTGAATTCAGAGATGTATATTTTGGCCACAGCGATGTGGCCTTTTTCTTTTCTGCTTAAGCCTGCTTCGCCAGAAACGCCTCAAACGACTCGGTATCCGCCGCTTCAACCTCTTTCTGACGCACAACGGACGCTTCGCGTTCCGCGACAAAATCTGATTCGCTCAGGATTTCTAACGGCTCCTGGATCAGCATTTCACGGTACTCCGCCGAGAGTGAGCGCCCCGTACCACCAATGCCCTGATCAATCATAGAACGCAGAATGCGCGCTGAGAACGTCAGTTCCGGGTTATCAAAGCACGCCACCAGCTGGTCGCAAATCTGTTGATACGCGTCGCCGCCGTCGATGCTGTCCATCGTCCGGGCAACACGCTTCAGGTCACGGAACAGATCTTTGCCGACTTTCGTCAGCGGGAACTGTGCCGTTTCGCAGCCGATACCCAGCGTCAGGCCAGGTTTACGCCCTTCCAGAATCACGCGGTTCCAGTTTGTACGGGTGCAGAGCAATTCGTCTGAACTCATTTCCGGCGCATCCGCCAGCACGCACCAGACCATAAACAGATCCAGGAAGCGAATCTGCTGTTCATCAACGCCAATCGGTGAGAACGGGTTGATATCCAGCGAGCGCACTTCAATGTATTCGATCCCGCCGCGCTGCAGCGCATCCGACGGGGTTTCGCCGCTGCGCGTCACTCGCTTAGGACGAATTGGCGCATACAGCTCGTTTTCAATCTGCAGGACATTGCTGTTGATCTGCAGGCGCTTACCGTCTTTTTCGAGGCCGATTTTTTCGTACTCTTCCGACGGGGTTTTGATCGCCCGCTTCAATCCTGCCACATATTCGTGCAATTCGTTAAACGTAATACCGAGATTGCTTTGCGATTTATTGGTATAGCCGAGATCGCTCAGACGCAGAGAGGTGGCGTACGGAAGATAGTACATTCCGCAGTCGGTCTTCTCGAACGGCAGCGTCGTCGGTTTCCCCTGCAGGAACGAAGAACAGATCGCCGGGGAGGCACCAAACAGATACGGGATCACCCAGCCGAAACGGTAGTAGTTGCGTATCAGGCGGAAGTAGCCTGCTGAGATGGCGTCTTTATCCGTTTCACCGCATTTCGCCTGCCAGAACGCCATTGGCAGCGAGAAGTTGTAGTGCACGCCAGAGATGGTCTGCATCAACGCGCCGTAGCGATTTTTAAGACCTTCGCGATAGAGCGTTTTCAGCCGACCAATGTTTGACGTGCCGTACTGCGCCAGCTCAATCTCCTGGCCCTGCTCGATATAGCACGGCATGCTGAGGGGCCACATACGCTCATCGCCGAGATTGCGCGCGGTGTAGCGATGGATATCGCGCATAATCGTCAGCATATGATCAATATCACCCTCTACTGGGGTGATGAACTCCAGCAGCGCTTCAGCGAAATCGGTTGTGATCCATTTATGTGTCAGCGCCGAGCCTAACGCCTTCGGGTGACCCGTCGTCGCTAAACTGCCGTCCGCGTTAACGCGCAGCGTTTCACGCTCAAGACCACGCTGAATACCCTTCAATGCCTGAGGGTGGTTTTCCAGCCAGGCCAGCGCCTGAGATACGTCCGGGATCAAATTGACCTCCCGCCTGTCAAAGTAATGTTACTCAGCATAATTGTAATGGTTGACGATTGAAGGTCGCGTATTCATTCCACCAATTAGTGCCACCACGTCATACCCTGTAGTGTTGCCCACGCCACGAGAACATAGCGCAACGCCTTGCCAAGGCACAAAAAAAAGAGCACCGGTCCCCAGGAGATGCGCATCCATCCCGCCAGCAGACACAGTAAATCGCCTATTACAGGCATCCAGCTTAATAACAGCGTGGCAGCGCCATAGCGTTTTAGCCAGCCGACTGCCTTTTCCTGCCAGCGCGATTTTTCGCGCAGCGGAAAGAAACGCCCAAGAATAACGTTAGTCAGCCCTCCAAGGCTATTACCCATTGTTGCTATTAATACAAGCAGCCAGGGCTGACTCACGCCGGACAACAGCATCGCCACCAGCACCACTTCCGAATTGCCCGGTAACAGCGTGGCGCTGAGAAAACTGCTGGCGAATAATGAGGCAAGTGACAGCGCGTCACTCACAGTAAGCGTACATCCACCGCATCCATTCCGGCATCACGCGCGGCCTGGATCCCAAAATCGGCATCTTCAAACACGACGCACTTTGCCGCCGGGACGCCCATTAATTCTGCGCAAAGCAGGAAGGTGTCCGGTGCGGGCTTGTGACGTTTAACATGATCGGCGGCGACCACGGCAGAAAAATAGTGGCGCAGGCCAAGATGATTGAGCAAGGCTTCTGCAATCGCGCTTTCGCTGCCCGTCCCCACCGACATCGGGCGACGCCCGTGCCACTCTTTTACCACATCAATCAGTGGCAAAGGACGTACGGTATCTAAAAGCATGGCTTTTACCGCATCGGTTTTTTCGCGTGCGAGCAGGTGCGGGTCGAGATCGGCCTGATTCAGTTCAATCACGGCCTGTGCAATACGCCAGGTGGGGGAGCCGTTGAGGGCGATCATCGCCTGAAGGTCGAAACGCATACCGTAGCGGCCCAGGACGTCGGTCCAGGCTTGACGATGCGTGGGTTCGGTATCCAGAAGGGTACCATCCATATCGAAGATCAAACCGTCATACTGTGCGTACATCGTGCTCTCGCTAACCGATTAACAAAGCATTACTTTATCGTAAATGGTGGTTTTTGTCGCTGACAGAGAGAGTGATTGCTGACGGAACGTCGAAGGAATAAACAAAGAAGGAGAAGATGGTGCATCCGGGAGGATTCGAACCTCCGACCGCTCGGTTCGTAGCCGAGTACTCTATCCAGCTGAGCTACGGATGCATCGGGAAATGCTTTTAGAAACAGTAATGGTGCATCCGGGAGGATTCGAACCTCCGACCGCTCGGTTCGTAGCCGAGTACTCTATCCAGCTGAGCTACGGATGCATCAGGGTACTGCTTTCAGAAATAGTAAATGGTGCATCCGGGAGGATTCGAACCTCCGACCGCTCGGTTCGTAGCCGAGTACTCTATCCAGCTGAGCTACGGATGCATCGGGATTTACTACTGTACTGCTCGATATTCATATCACTTCTAAAGCAATATGAAGTAATAGATGGTGCATCCGGGAGGATTCGAACCTCCGACCGCTCGGTTCGTAGCCGAGTACTCTATCCAGCTGAGCTACGGATGCAAAATGGCGGTGAGGCGGGGATTCGAACCCCGGATGCAGCTTTTGACCGCATACTCCCTTAGCAGGGGAGCGCCTTCAGCCTCTCGGCCACCTCACCACACAACGCCTCTTTCGAGTGCTTCGAGTAACTCGTTAAGAGCTTCTCGTCGCTGCGTGGCGCATATATTACTTTCTGGGACTTATAAGTCAAACAATTTTCCAAAAGCTTTTATCGTTTGCACAAATCACACGCAATTCGCATGTAAAAGCCGCAAAGAGGGTGTTTTATAAGCGGATTTTGCAGGCATCTTCACAGAAAACTGATGCGGAAAGGACAGTGTTGGGACGAGATAAGGGTAACGGAGTGGTCAAAAAGAGAGCGATTGAAATTAAACGGTAACTTTGCGCAGGAAAAATAGCGGGAGGGTTGCGTCTCGCCCGACAGCGAGACGCGACAATATCAGTAACTGGACTGCTGGGATTTTTCAGCCTGGATACGCTGGTAGATCTCTTCACGGTGGACAGATACTTCTTTAGGAGCGTTAACACCAATACGTACCTGGTTACCCTTTACCCCTAAAACTGTCACGGTGACCTCATCCCCAATCATGAGGGTCTCACCAACTCGACGAGTCAGAATCAGCATTCTTTGCTCCTTGAAAGATTAAAAGAGTCGGGTCTCTTGTATCCCGGCATTATCCATCATATAACGCCAAAAAGTAAGCGATGACAAACACGTAAAGTGTAAGCAGTCACGGCATCACATTCTGTTAAACGTAAGTTTAGCCGATATACACAAACTCAACCTGACTTTATCGTTATCGATAGCACAGTGAACAAGACGCCATAACGTTACCGCTATGGCGTCTGCTTGTGCTTTGTAGTTATTACAGTTTCGCGCTTACCCAGCTTTCAACGCTGGCTAATGCCGCAGGAAGTGCCGCCGCATCCGTACCACCGGCTTGCGCCATGTCCGGACGACCGCCACCCTTGCCGCCCACCTGCTGAGCGACCATGCCAATCAGTTCCCCTGCTTTTACGCGGTCAGTCACATCCTTAGAGACGCCCGCAATCAGAGAAACCTTACCTTCTGCTACTGTCGCCAGCACGATAACGGTAGAACCAAGCTGGTTCTTGAGATCGTCGACCATAGTACGCAGCATCTTAGGCTCAACGCCCGCCAGATCGCTGACCAGCAGTTTGACGCCCTTAATGTCTACAGCCTTGCTGGAGAGGTTTGCACTCTCCTGCGCCGCAGCCTGCTCTTTCAGCTGCTGCAGCTCTTTTTCCAGCTGGCGAGTACGATCCAGCGCAACGCGCACTTTCTCGCCCAGGTTCTGGCTATCGCCTTTCAGCAGCTGCGCGATATCGTGCAGCTGATCGCTCTGCGCATGCAGGCTGGCAATCGCGCCTTCACCGGTCACCGCTTCAATACGACGCACGCCTGCCGCCGTTCCCGACTCGGAAACGATGCGGAACAGGCCGATGTCACCGGTGCGCGAGGCGTGCGTACCGCCGCACAGCTCGGTAGAGAAGTCGCCCATGCTCAGCACGCGAACGCGCTCGTCGTATTTCTCGCCAAACAGCGCCATCGCACCTTTTTTCTTCGCGTCTTCGAGATCCATGATGTGGGTCTCGATTGGCAGGTTACGACGGATCTGCGCGTTCACCAGATCTTCCACCGCGCGGATTTCAGACGGCTTCATCGCTTCAAAATGCGAGAAGTCGAAGCGCAGCACTTTATCGTTAACCAGAGAACCTTTCTGTGCAACGTGGGTACCGAGCACGTCGCGCAGGGCAGCGTGCATCAGGTGGGTTGCCGAGTGGTTCAGACGAATGCGCGCGCGGCGAGCTTCATCAACGTTAGCCTGGACGCCCTCGCCCACTTTCAGAGAACCGGAAACCAGTTTGCCCTGGTGGCCAATCGCCTGACCGTATTTCTGGGTGTCGGTCACGCTGAAGCTAAAGCCATTGCCTTTCAGCTCGCCTTTATCGCCAACCTGGCCGCCGGATTCGGCGTAGAACGGCGTTTTGTCCAGAATGACTACGGCTTCCTGGCCCGCGCTGATGCTGTCTACGGCTTTACCGTCAACAAACAGAGCGGTCACTTTGCCGGTCAGTTCCAGCGCCTCATAGCCTTTGAATTCAGACGCGCTGTCAACGCGGATCATCGCGTTGTAGTCTGCACCGAAACCGCTGGACTCGCGCGCACGACGGCGCTGCTCTTCCATCGCGGCTTCGAAGCCCGCTTCGTCAACTTTGATGTTACGCTCGCGGCAAACGTCCGCCGTCAGGTCAACCGGGAAGCCGTAGGTGTCGTACAGGCGGAAAGCGGTTTCGCCGTCCAGGGTGTCGCCCTTAAGCTTCGCCAGCTCTTCGTCCAGCAGCGCCAGACCGCGCTCCAGCGTGCGGGCAAACTGCTCTTCTTCGGTTTTCAGAACCTGCTCAACCTGCGCCTGCTGGCGTTTCAGCTCGTCACCTGCTGACCCCATCACGCCAATCAGTGGCCCAACGAGTTTATAGAAGAAGGTGTCCTTCGCGCCCAGCATGTTGCCGTGACGAATAGCACGACGAATGATACGACGCAGCACGTAGCCACGGTTTTCATTCGACGGGATAACGCCGTCGGCAATCAGGAACGCGCAGGAACGAATGTGGTCTGCGATAACGCGCAGCGATTTATTATTCAGGTCGGTCGCGCCGGTGACTTCCGCAACGGCTTTGATCAGGGTGCTGAACAGGTCAATCTCATAGTTGGAGTTAACGTGCTGCAGTACCGCGGCAATACGCTCCAGACCCATACCGGTATCAACGGAAGGCTTCGGCAGCGGCTCCATGGTACCGTCGGCCTGACGGTTGAACTGCATGAAGACGATGTTCCAGATCTCAATGTAGCGATCGCCGTCTTCTTCCGGGCTGCCTGGAGGGCCACCCCAGATGTGGTCGCCGTGATCGTAGAAGATCTCGGTGCACGGACCGCAAGGACCGGTGTCACCCATCTGCCAGAAGTTGTCAGACGCGTATGGCGCGCCTTTGTTATCACCGATGCGAATAATACGCTCGCGCGGGATACCGACCTCTTTTTCCCAGATTTCGTAGGCTTCGTCATCGGTTTCATAGACGGTAACCCACAGACGCTCTTTCGGCAGGTTGAACCAGTTTTCACCGGTCAGCAGTTCCCACGCGTATTGAATGGCATCGTGTTTGAAGTAGTCGCCGAAGCTGAAGTTACCCAGCATTTCGAAGAAGGTGTGGTGACGCGCGGTGTAACCGACGTTTTCCAGGTCGTTGTGTTTACCGCCCGCACGCACGCAACGCTGTGAGGTTGTGGCGCGGGAATAATTACGCTTGTCGAGACCAAGGAACACATCCTTGAACTGGTTCATCCCGGCGTTGGTAAACAGCAGAGTCGGATCGTTGTTCGGTACCAGGGAGCTGCTGGCAACAACCTGGTGTCCCTTACTATGGAAAAAATCGAGAAACGCCTGACGGATCTCAGCGGTGCTCTTGCTCATAATTATCCTGAAATCAAGCTAACGAAATGTCGTAGCCAGCCTGTATCGGTAAACCGTTGGACAGACCAGCTACTGGAAAAAGTGGGAATAAGATAAGTTTTCTTTAGTGGGAAGTAAAATCCCGCATGCGTTCAATCGGCAAAATTACGCCAGATATCCTGAATATCTTCCATCAGGAAGCCGCGGTAGAGCAAAAAGCGCTGGATTTTGACTTTTTCTGAAAATTCACGCGGCAGCGGTTCGCCGTACTTACGAATGGCCTGCTCTTTTGCCAGCTCGCACCAGTCAATGTCGCACTCGCGCATCGCTTTTTCGATGGACTCCCGGGCCACCCCTTTCTGGTTCAGCTCCTGCCGGATGCGCGCAGGGCCGTAGCCCTTGCGGCCGCGGCTGGCGAGAAAGCGGGAAGCAAAGCGATCGTCATCCAGGTAATGATGCTCATAGCACCAGGCCACCACGCGGTCGTAGTCTTCCGCCGTGGCATCAATCTCTTCCGGCCCGTTTTTACTCATCACCGGAGCCGACAGCTTCCGCCGCAGCTCCTGCTCACTGTGGTCACGCACGGCCAGGATGCGCACCGCACGATCCAGCAAGCGCGCGTAGGCGGGTCGGCGTGATGTCGGTTCACTCATAAAAAACCTGTAGAATCAGAAATGCAAAAAGGGCCGCATCAGCAGCCCTTCATCTTTACACGAGAGACTTAAAAGTCTTCGTTGGTTTCTTCAGCATCCGCAGCATCGACTACGAAATCAGGTTTGGAGTCCTGGTTGTTCAGCAGAAGCTCGCGCACCTTCTTCTCAATCTCTTTCGCCGCAGCCGGGTTCTCTTTCAGCCAGGAGATAGCATTCGCTTTACCCTGACCAATCTTGTCACCGTTGTAGCTGTACCAGGCGCCCGCTTTTTCAATCAGCTTCTCTTTCACGCCCAGGTCAACCAGTTCACCGTAGAAGTTGATCCCTTCACCGTAGAGGATCTGGAACTCAGCCTGTTTGAACGGTGCAGCGATTTTGTTCTTCACAACCTTCACGCGGGTTTCGCTACCGACGACGTTTTCACCCTCTTTCACCGCACCGATACGGCGGATATCCAGACGGACAGACGCGTAGAATTTCAGGGCGTTACCACCGGTTGTGGTTTCCGGGTTACCGAACATCACACCAATTTTCATACGGATCTGGTTGATGAAGATCAGCAGCGTGTTGGACTGCTTCAGGTTACCGGCCAGCTTACGCATCGCCTGGCTCATCATACGTGCCGCGAGGCCCATGTGAGAGTCGCCGATTTCACCTTCGATTTCCGCTTTTGGCGTCAGTGCGGCAACGGAGTCAACAACGATAACGTCAACCGCACCGGAGCGCGCCAGCGCGTCACAAATTTCCAGCGCCTGCTCACCGGTGTCCGGCTGAGAACACAGCAGGTTGTCGATGTCCACGCCCAGCTTACGCGCATAAACAGGATCCAGAGCGTGCTCGGCATCGATGAACGCACAGGTTTTACCTTCGCGCTGTGCCGCAGCAATCACCTGCAGCGTCAGGGTAGTTTTACCGGAGGATTCTGGCCCGTAGATCTCTACGATACGGCCCATTGGCAGGCCGCCCGCGCCCAGCGCGATATCCAGAGAAAGCGAACCGGTGGAGATCGTTTCCACATCCATGGTACGGTCTTCACCCAGGCGCATGATGGAGCCTTTACCGAATTGCTTTTCGATCTGGCCCAGTGCTGCCGCCAACGCTTTCTGTTTGTTTTCGTCGATAGCCATTATTACTCCTGTCATGCCGGGAGAAGCGACTGTGCTTCACCGTGGATTTCTGTTCTGTTGGTGCAATTATACTGTATAGTCATACAGTATCAAGTGTTTTGTAGAAATTGTTGCCAGAGCGTTTTTAACGCATATTCCGTTGCCTGACGGCGCACGCTTTCGCGATCGCCGCTGAAGCACTCCCGGCGGGTGATCCCTTCCCCTTTAGACGTGGCAAACCCAAACCAGACGGTGCCAACAGGCTTCACGTCGCTGCCGCCGTCCGGCCCCGCGATGCCGCTAATGGAAATCGCGTAATCTGCCCGCGCCGCCTTGAGCGCGCCAATGGCCATTTCAATGACCACCGGTTCGCTGACCGCGCCATGCTGTTCCAGCGTAGCTTCACGCACGCCAATCATTTGTGCCTTAGCTTCGTTACTGTAGGTCACAAAACCGCGTTCAAACCAGGCGGAACTGCCGGCAATATCGGTAATCACTTTCGCCACCCAGCCGCCGGTGCAGGATTCCGCGGTGGTCATTGTCGCCCCACGCTGCTTAAGCGCCAGGCCAACGATCTCGCTAAGCTGCATCAATTCATGGTCAGTCATTCTCGCTCCAGGCATCAGAAAAACGTGCTGCACAAGATAGCACTTTCTCGTCAGATGTGGGGATGCGCTTCAGGTTTTACGAGGGGGCTTCAGAAAAAAGCCGGTGCAAACGCACCGGCCGTGGAAGAGGTTATTTCATGCTGTCGGCGAGGGTATTCACATTGTGGCGGAACGCCTTGACGTAGGTGTCTGCCACGCCGCCTTTTGCTGACAAGGCCTCCGGGTAAAGTTCTCCCCCTGGCTGCGCGCCCGTCGCCGAGGCAATCTGCTTCACCAGACGCGGATCGAGCTGGTTTTCCATAAACCAGGTTTTTACGCCGTCGGCTTTGATCTGATTGATGATCTCAGCAACCTGCGCCGCGCTGGCCTCGCTCTCTGAAGAGAGTCCTTGAGGTGCCATGAAGGTTACGCCATAAGCGCGGCTGAAATAGCCGAAGGCGTCATGGCTGGTCAGCACCTTGCGCTTCGCCTGCGGGATCTGGCTAAAGCGCGTTTTGGCCCAGCTGTCCAGCAGGTTGAGCTGCGTGATATAGGGTTTACCGGAGGCTTCCAGCGCGGCTTTGTCCTGCGGATCGGCTTTCACCAGCCCGTTAAGAATATTTTGTGCATATAACGCCCCGTTCGCCGCGCTGTTCCACGCGTGCGGATCGGTCACGGTCTTTCCATCTTCCTCAAGCGTGTGCGTTTTCACGCCTGTTGAGGCGATGACCAGTTGCCCTTTGAACCCGGAGGCTTTCACCAGGCGGTCAAGCCAGCCCTCCAGCCCCAGACCGTTCACCACCACCACATCGGCCTTGCTCAGCGCCGCGCTGTCCTTCGGCGACGGTTCGAAGGTATGCGGATCGCCGTCCGGTCCCACCAGCGTCGTCACCTTCACATGATCGCCGCCCACCTCCTGGGTGATGTCCCCCAGTATCGAGAAGCTGGTGACCACATTCAGCGTTTTCGCCATCACGGCCTGCGACATCATCCCCAGCGCGAGCGCCACTGCCACTACTAGTCCTGTACGTTTCATCGTTTCCCCTTGCGTTAAAAATACGCCCGCAGACTGCCAGCGAGCCTGCTTCGCGTACCCAATAAAATGGAAATAAAGAACTGCGCGCTGGCGGTGAGCACAATGGATGGCCCGGCCGGGAGACTCATCGCCCAGGAGAGGCTCAACCCCAGCCATGCGCAGACAATACCGCTGATGCCCGCCATCAGGAGTAACGCCGGTAGCGTGCGTACCCAGCAGCGTGCCGCCACGGCTGGCAGCATCATCAGACCGACGGCCATCAGCGTGCCGAGCACCTGAAAACCGGCCACCAGGTTAAGAACCAGCAGCGCCAGAAACAGTCCGTGCAGCAGGCCGGGCAGCCAGCGGGCGTTCACCTGTAGCCAGGCGGTGTCAAACGCTTCGGTAACCAGGCCGCGATAAAACATCGCCAGTACGATGAGAGTGAACATGCACACGCCTGTGACAAACAGCGCGGCGTCGTTGTCCACGGCGAGGATGGAGCCAAACAGCAGATGCAGCAGATCGACATTCGACCCACGAAGCGATACCAGCGTGACCCCCAGCGCCAGTGAGCCAAGATAAAATCCGGCAAAGCTGGCATCTTCCTTAAGCGGCGTGCGTCGGCTGACCAGACCGGCCAGCAGCGCCACGGTAATGCCCGCGACAAAACCGCCGATACTCATTGCCAGCAGCGACAGGCCGCTGAGCAGGTATCCCACGGCGACGCCCGGCAAAATAGCGTGAGAAAGGGCATCGCCCATCAGGCTCATCCGGCGCAGCTGGAGGAATACGCCGAGCGCGGTGGTGCTGATAGAAAGCGCCAGGCAAACCACCAGCGCGCGGCGCATAAAGCCGTACTCGATGAACGGCTGGAAGAATGTGTGCCAGATCATGCCACCCTCACCCGCTCGGTTTTCCACTGAGGCACATCAGCATCCAGCCGCAACGTCTGCGGGAAGTGGCGCGACACGCGCTCGCTGTCGTGCAGTACCGCGAGCAGCGTTTGCCCCTGCATATACATCTCCAGCATCACATCCATCAGCACGTTACAGGTGGCTTCATCGATGCCGGTAAAGGGCTCGTCCAGCATCACCAGCGGCGCCTGCTGTACCAGGACGCGGGCAAACAGCATGCGCTGGAACTGGCCGCCGGAGAGCTCATCAATGGTGGATGATGCCATGGATTCCAGCCCGACCCGCTCAAGCGCGCTGGCAATACGCAACCGCGTTTCGCGACGAAACCCGGAAAGCAGCGAAATGCCCGGCCAGCAGCCCATGCTGACGACATCGCGCACGGTCAGCGGAAACTGCGCCTCCAGCGCGTGACGCTGTGCCAGCCAGCCAATCACCGGGCGCTTCCCCTGCCAGCGAAAACCGCCGCTTACGGGTGGGATAAAACCGGCGAGCGTTTTCAGCAGCGTGGATTTACCGCAGCCGTTGGCCCCAACAATGGCGGTCATGCTGCCGCGTTCAATGACGCCCGAAAGCGCGCGCGTGACGGGCCGGTGGTCGTAACCCGCAACCAGTTCATTCATCACGATCATGGCAATGCCACCGCCCAGCGCACGGCCAGGCCGAGAAAGACGATAAGCACCAGCGCCAGCAAAAGCCGAACCGGCGCAGAAAGAGAGAAAAGGGACGTTGACATCTCGGCACCAATTTAAATGTTATAACATAACAATAATGAAAGGTGATTAGGATGTAAATGGCAGGTTTGAAAAGGGAGTGTGGCGAAATGTTTCTGCAAAACGCCCTCTCCCGTGGGAGAGGGCATCAGGCCGCACCGTGCGCGCAGCCATGCCGGGTGGCGGCGTTGCCTTACCCGGCCTACCCGTCGGGGTAACTTACTGACTAAACGGTGACGCCGCCGGCACGCGGGCCTGCGATACCGCCAGCCCCAGCTGCCACACGGCCATCGCATAGTGGGTGCTGTGGTTATAGCGGGTGATGGTGTAGAAGTTCGGCAGCCCGTACCAGTACTGATAGCCCGTTCCGACATCGAGACGCAGCAGACTCGCCTGCTGTGCATTGCCCAGCGGCTGCGTTGGCGTTAGGCCTGCCGCGGACAGCTGCGAAATGCTGTAGTTGGTTTTGAAGCCGTTTTCCAGCCCCGGCGCCTGACCGTTCGCCTGCACCGCCACCTGGCCACCCGGCACCCAGCCGTGCGCTTTGAAGTAGTTCGCCACGCTGCCGATGGCATCCACCGGATCCCACAGGTTGATATGGCCATCGCCGTTAAAGTCGACGGCATACTGCTTATAGGAGGACGGCATAAACTGGCCGTAGCCCATCGCGCCGGCAAACGACCCTTTCAGATCGAGCGGATCGTCCTGCTCGTTACGCGCCATCAGCAGGAAGGTTTCCAGCTCGGAAGAGAAATACTCCGCGCGGCGCGGATAATTAAAGGAGAGCGTCGCCAGCGCATCCAGAATGCGGGTTTTGCCCATCACGCGGCCCCAGCGGGTTTCCACGCCGATAATTCCGACGATAATTTCAGGCGGCACGCCGTACACCTGCCACGCGCGGTTAAGCGCATCTTCATACTGATTCCAGAACGCCACGCCGTTTTGCACGTTGTCCGGGGTAATGAACTGTTTGCGATAGCGCAGCCACGCCCCGTTTGGCCCGCTCGGCACCTGGGCCGTCGGCGCCTGTCTGTCCATCAGGCGCAGCACGTAGTCCAGACGCTTGGCCTGAGACAAAATTTCGTGCAGCTGCTGTCTGTCAAAGCCGTGCTTGCTCACCATTTTATCGATGAACTGCTCGGCCGCCGGGTTATTCGCGAAGTCGCCGCCCATCTGCATCATATTGTGCTGCGGCTCCAGCAGGAATCCTCCGGAAGGCGCACCCGCCGTTTGCTGAACGGCTTCGGTCTTAGGTTTGCTACTACAGGCAGACAGCAGAATAAGCGCAGGCAACAGCGCTGCATAACGACGCTTGAACATGAGACATCCATTTAACGGGTTCGATAAGAACCCAGTATGGTAAAGCATCCGCAACACCTCAAGGAAGCGGTACGCACCTCCCCAACGCAAATCCGTGCTTTTTTCCCCCGAAAATCATTCACCACGTCAATTATCTTTCAAAATAATCCATTTTTCTTTCATTGTGAGATCTAACTAACACTTTAAAACCTTTCAAAGTGATTATTATTAGCCACAGATAGACAAAAACAAACGCCCTACAGGAGAGAAGAATGATAGAAACCATCACCCACGGCGCCGAGTGGTTCATCGGGCTGTTTCAGAAAGGCGGAGAAGTGTTCACCGGCATGGTGACCGGGATCCTGCCCCTGCTGATCAGCCTGCTGGTGATCATGAACGCGCTGATTAACTTTATCGGCCAGCAGCGCATTGAGCGCTTCGCCCAGCGCTGCGCCGGAAACCCGCTGTCCCGCTACCTGATACTGCCCTTTATCGGCACCTTCGTGTTCTGCAACCCGATGACCTTAAGCCTCGGCCGCTTTATGCCAGAGAAGTACAAGCCGAGCTATTACGCCGCCGCCTCCTACAGCTGCCATTCCATGAACGGCCTGTTCCCGCACATCAACCCCGGCGAACTGTTTGTCTATCTCGGGATCGCCAGCGGCCTGACCACGCTTGGCCTGCCGCTCGGCCCGCTGGCGGTGAGCTACCTGCTGGTCGGTCTGGTGACCAACTTCTTCCGCGGCTGGGTGACCGACCTCACCACCGCTATTTTCGAGAAAAAAATGGGCATCCAGCTTGAACAGAAAGTCCATCTTTCAGGAGCAACAGCATGAACCGGATCCGCATTGAGAAAGGCACGGGCGGCTGGGGCGGCCCGCTGGAGTTCGACGCCACCGAAGGCAAAAAGATTGTGTACATCACCGCGGGCACGCGCCCGGCGATCGTCGACACGTTGCGCGATCTGACCGGCTGGGAAGCGGTCGACGGCTTCAAGGAAGGCGAACCGCCGGAAGCGGAAATTGGCGTGGCGGTGATCGACTGCGGCGGCACGCTGCGCTGCGGCATCTATCCGAAGCGCCGCATTCCGACGGTAAATATTCACTCCACCGGGAAATCCGGCCCGCTGGCGCAGTACATCCTCGAAGACATTTATGTCTCAGGCGTGAAGGAAGACAACATCACCCTGGTAAAGGGGACGTCTGCACCGCAAAAAGCGGCCCCGCGCGAGTACGACACCAGTAAGAAAATCACCGAGCAGAGCGACGGCCTGCTGGCGAAGGTCGGGATGGGGATGGGGTCCGCCGTGGCGGTGCTGTTCCAGTCCGGGCGCGACACCATCGACACGGTGCTGAAGACCATTCTGCCGTTTATGGCGTTCGTCTCGGCGCTGATCGGCATCATCATGGCCTCCGGCCTGGGCGACTGGATTGCCCACGGCCTCGCCCCGCTCGCCAGCCACCCGCTTGGGCTGGTGACGCTGGCGCTGATCTGCTCCTTCCCGCTGCTGTCGCCGTTCCTCGGCCCGGGCGCGGTGATTGCTCAGGTCATCGGCGTGCTGATTGGCGTGCAGATTGGTCTGGGGAATATTCCTCCGCACCTCGCCCTGCCCGCCCTGTTTGCCATTAACGCCCAGGCAGCGTGCGACTTCATCCCCGTGGGGCTGTCGCTGGCGGAAGCACGCCAGGACACCGTGCGCGTGGGCGTGCCGTCCGTGCTGGTCAGCCGCTTCCTGACGGGTGCGCCGACGGTGCTGATTGCCTGGTTTGTCTCCGGCTTTATTTATCAATAAGAGGTTCCTGCCATGACCGTGATTTACCAGACCACCATTACCCGCATCGGCCAGAGCGCGGCGGATGCGCTGAGCGACCAGATGCTGATCACCTTTCGCGAAGGGGCGCCTGCGGATATCGAAGAGTTTTGCTTTATCCACTGCCACGGCGAGCTGAACGGTGAGCTGAAGGCCGGGAGCCAGCTGGAGCTGGGCGAGGCGCGCTATGCCGTGACCGCCGTCGGCGACGTCGCTGAACAAAACCTGCGCGAGCTGGGCCACATCACCCTGCGTTTCGACGGCCAGCCGCAGGCGGAATATCCCGGCACGGTTCACGTAGCGGGCCCGGTTCCGCAGGCTGTCACCCCAGGCTGCACGTTAAAATTTGTTGCGTAATTAAGGAGATAGACATGAGTCAGGTTGCCGTTGTCATTGGTGGGGGACAAACCTTAGGCGAGTTCCTCTGCCGTGGGCTTGCCGCTGAGGGTTACCGCGTGGCGGTAGTGGATATTCAGAGTGAAAAGGCCGCCCGCGTGGCGGACACCATCAACACCGAGTTTGGTGAAGGAATGGCGTACGGGTTTGGCGCCGACGCCACCAGCGAGCAGAGCGTGATGGCGCTCGCGCGCGGCGTGGACGACATTTTTGGGCGTACCGACCTGCTGGTTTACAGCGCCGGCATTGCGAAAGCGGCCTTTATCAGCGACTTCGAGCTGGGGGATTTTGACCGCTCGCTGCAGGTCAATCTGGTGGGCTATTTCCTCTGCGCCCGCGAGTTTTCCCGTCTGATGATCCGCGACGGCATTCAGGGGCGCATCATTCAGATCAACTCAAAATCGGGGAAAGTGGGCAGCAAGCACAACTCCGGCTACAGCGCGGCGAAGTTTGGCGGCGTGGGGCTGACGCAGTCTCTGGCGCTGGATCTGGCCGAATACGGCATTACCGTCCACTCGCTGATGCTGGGCAATCTGCTGAAATCGCCGATGTTCCAGTCCCTGCTGCCGCAGTACGCCACCAAGCTCGGTATTAAAGCGGAAGAAGTGGAGCAGTACTACATCGATAAAGTGCCGCTCAAGCGCGGGTGCGACTATCAGGACGTGCTGAACATGCTGCTGTTTTACGCCAGCCCGAAAGCCTCGTACTGCACCGGACAGTCGATTAACGTCACCGGTGGGCAGGTGATGTTCTGAGTTCATTCCCCGGTGGCGCTGCGCTTACCGGGGCTACCATCCCCGTAGGCCGGGTAAGGCGCAGCCGCCACCCGGCAATTAAGGAGCCGATATGGTCACCGCACTCATTACCGTCGCCGCCCTCGCCTGGCTCTGCCAGATGGCGTTTGGCGGCTGGCAAATCCATCGGTTTAACCGCGCGTTTGACGCCCTGTGCCAGAAAGGCCGCGTGGGCGTCGGGCGTTCCGGTGGACGTTTCAAGCCGCGGGTCGTCGTGGCTGTTGCGCTGGATGAAAACAACAAGGTCTGCGATTCCCTCATCATGCGCGGCATGACCGTCTTTGCCCGTCCGGTGAAAATCCAGGCAATCAACGGCATTTCGCTGCAGGAATTGCAGCCCGATGTGATCTTTCCCCATGATCCACTTTGTCAGAATGCACTATCATTAGCGCTTAATCTGAAACATGGATAATTTCGTTGTGAAAGATATAGACTTGCGAAATTATCATTTCGCAACCTAAGGAACGAAGCGCCTATGAAACCTCGTCAGCGGCAGGCGGCCATTCTTGAGCATCTGCAAAAACAGGGAAAATGCTCGGTGGAGGATCTGGCCCACTACTTTGACACCACCGGCACGACGATACGCAAGGACCTCGTATTGCTCGAAAACTCTGGCGCCGTCATTCGAACCTACGGCGGCGTGGTGCTCAATAAAGACGAAGCGGACCCGCCTATCGACCACAAAACGCTGATCAATACCCACCAGAAAGCGCTGATTGCCGAAGCCGCCGTAAAATTTATCCACGATGGCGACTCGATCATTCTGGATGCAGGCAGTACCGTCCTGCAGATGATCCCCCTGCTCAGCCGCTTTAACAACATCACGGTGATGACCAACAGCCTGCACATCGTCAACGCCCTGTCGGAGAACGACTGCGAGCAGACCATCCTGATGCCCGGCGGCACCTTCCGTAAAAAATCCGCGTCGTTCCACGGGCAGCTGGCGGAGAACGCCTTCGACCACTTCAGCTTCGATAAACTGTTTATGGGTACCGACGGCATCGACCTGAACGCGGGCGTCACGACGTTTAACGAGGTGTTCAGCGTCAGTAAAGCCATGTGCAACGCCGCGCGGGAAGTGATTTTGATGGCAGACTCGTCGAAGTTTGGCCGCAAAAGCCCCAACATTGTCTGTAGCCTTGAAAGCGTTGATAAGCTGATTACCGACGCGGGTATCGATCCGGCGTTCAAAAAAGCGCTGGAAGAGAAAGGCATCGACGTGATCGTAACCGGAGAGAGAGATGAGTGATTTTCTGTTAGAAACGGGCCGCCAGACGCTGATGCTGGAGCTGCAGGAAGCCAGCCGCCTGCCGGAACGTCTGGGCGAGGATTTTGTCCGCGCGGCCAACACCATTATCCACTGCGAAGGCAAAGTGATCGTGGCGGGCATCGGTAAATCCGGCCATATCGGCAAAAAGATTGCCGCGACGCTGGCCAGCACCGGCACCCCGGCCTTCTTCGTGCACCCTGCCGAAGCGCTGCACGGCGATCTGGGAATGATTGAGAGCCGCGACGTGATGCTGTTTATCTCCTACTCCGGTTCGGCGAAAGAGCTGGATCTCATTATTCCACGTCTGCAGGAAAAATCGGTCGCCCTGCTGGCGATGACCGGGAAATCCCGCTCGCCCCTGGCGCTGGCCGCCAAGGCAACGCTGGATATTTCCGTTGAGCGTGAAGCCTGTCCGATGCACCTCGCCCCCACCTCCAGCACCGTGAATACCCTGATGATGGGCGACGCGCTGGCGATGGCGGTGATGCAGGCGCGTGGGTTTAACGAAGAAGATTTCGCCCGCTCGCATCCGGCGGGGGCGCTCGGGGCACGCCTGCTCAACAAGGTCCACCACCTGATGCGCACCGACGATGCTATTCCGCAGGTCAAACTCGATACCAGCGTCATGGACGCGATGCTGGAGCTCAGCCGCACCGGTCTGGGGCTGGTTGCGGTGTGCGATGACGACGGGTACGTCAAAGGCGTATTCACTGACGGCGACCTGCGCCGCTGGCTGGTGGGCGGTGGCAAGCTGGAAACCAAAGTGTCGGACGCCATGACCCAGGGCGGGCTGACGCTGAACGCCGAGAGCCGCGCCATTGAAGCCAAAGAGGTGCTGATGAAGCGCAAAATCACCGCCGCACCGGTGGTGGATGACACCGGCAGGCTGTGCGGTGCCATCAACCTGCAGGATTTCTATCAGGCCGGGATTATCTAACCCTTCAGCCCGAGACGCTTCGCCAGCCGGTGCAGGTTGGCGACGTCCATCTCCAGCGCCCGGGCGCACGCCGCCCAGTTGCGGTTATTCTGCTCCAGCGCGCGGGTAATCATCTGACGCTGAAACGCCTCTGTCGCGTCACGCAGATTTTCATGCGCTCTCTCTGGTACAGCCTGCGCAATAGACGCAATTTCATCATGCTGCGCAAAATGCCGGGCATGTATAACCACTTCATCACCCGAACGCGTCGCTCGCGCCAGCACCACCGCGCGGTGAATCGCGTGTTCCAGCTCGCGCACGTTGCCCGGCCAGCCGTAGCTCAGCAGATGCGCCCTCGCCCCAGGGCTTAACACCACGCGGGAAAGCCCCATCCTGAGACGGCACTGTTCGCAGAAATAGCCCGCCAGCAGCACCACGTCGTCCCCGCGCTCGCGCAGCGGCGGCACGGTAAGCGGAAACACGCTCAGGCGGTGGAACAGGTCAGCGCGGAAGTTTCCGGCAAGCACCGCTTCACGCATGTCGCGGTTGGTCGCCGCCAGCACGCGCACATCCACTCTCAAGCTGCGGTCATCCCCCACGCGCTGGATATCGCCGTACTGCAATACGCGCAGAAGTTTGGCCTGGAGCGACAGAGAGAGCTCGCCTATTTCATCCAGAAACAGCGTGCCGTTATCGGCCATTTCGAACTTGCCGCTGCGGTTGCTGATGGCGCCGGTAAACGCCCCTTTGACGTGACCAAACAATTCGCTTTCCGCCACGCTTTCCGGCAGCGCGGCGCAGTTGAGGTACACCAGCGGATTGACCGCGCGCGGCGACGCTTCGTGAATAGACTTCGCTACCAGCTCCTTGCCGGTGCCGGTCTCCCCGAAGATCAGCACGTTCAAATCGGACGCGGCAACAATCTCAATCTCTTTTTTGAGCTGCGCCATGCCCGGCGAGAGGCCAATCATCTCCGTGTGCGTCACCTGCTCAAACGCCGCCGGGCTGCCGGGAGAAATATTCTGACTCTCCAGCTGTTCAATCAGCAGCGCATTGTTCAGCGCCCCGGCGGCCAGGGCGGCAATCAGGCGAAGCTCCTCATCGCTGAAGGTATCGAACTGGTCCGGCGAAAGGCCGTCGAGGGTCAGCGCCCCAATCAGATTCTGCCCGGCAAACAGCGGCAGGCCAATACAGGCGTGCACCTTCAGGCTCTCCTGGCCTGGAATCAGCCCGTCATATGGGTCGGGCAGATCGCTGTCCGCCGGGAAGCGCACCACGTCACCCGCGCGGGCAATGGTCTCCAGACGCGGATGGCCTTCAAGGGTAAAGCGCCGCCCGAGCACGTCCTTCGCCAGGCCGTCGATGGCCAGGGGAATAAACTGCCGTCCTTCGTAGCGCAGCAGCGCCGAGGCGTCGCACGCCAGCACGTGGCGCAGCGTGGAGATCAGCCGCTGGAAGCGGTCCTGATGACCAATACCGGTTTGCAGTTCAATGGCGATTTTCGCCAGCACGTCTACGGAAAAGCTCATCTCTGCCTCGCTGTCATTTTGACAATGCATGTTGTCATAGTGACACTGTTTTTAATAGTCATAATGACTACCCATTTCGGATCATAAAAATATTAACCTATAAAAATCAATGTATTAAAAGTTGGCACGCGACTTGATATAAGCAAACCATCCTATTTGAAAAACGCGATATTACGCTGAGGTTTGCTATGTCTATTCTGGTTAAAAATAACATTCATTGGGTGGGTCAACGTGACTGGGAAGTGCGCGATTTCCACGGGACGGAATACAAAACGCTGCGCGGCAGCAGCTACAACAGCTATCTCATTCGTGAAGGTAAAAATGTGCTGATCGATACCGTCGATCACAAGTTCAGCCGCGAGTTCGTGCAGAACCTGCGCGGCGAAATCGATCTGAACGCCATCGACTACATCATCATCAACCACGCGGAGGAGGATCACGCCGGGGCCCTGACCGAGCTGATGTCGTATATTCCGGACACCCCGATCTACTGCACCACCAACGCCATCGACTCGATCAACGGCCACCACCACCATCCGGAGTGGAACTTCCACACCGTGAAAACCGGCGATGCGCTGGATATCGGCAACGGCAAGCAGCTGATCTTCGTGGAAACGCCGATGCTGCACTGGCCGGACAGCATGATGACCTACATGACCGGCGACGCGGTGCTGTTCAGCAACGACGCCTTCGGCCAGCACTACTGCGACGAACGCCTGTTCAATGACGAAGTGGATCAGACCGAGCTGTTCGAGCAGTGCCAGCGCTACTACGCCAATATCCTGACTCCGTTCAGCCGTCTGGTGACGCCTAAAATCACCGAGATCCTCGGCTTTAACCTGCCGGTGGAGATGATTGCCACCTCCCACGGCGTGGTGTGGCGTGAAAACCCCACCCAGATCGTGGAGCTGTACCTGAAGTGGGCGGCGGATTATCAGGAAGATCGCATCACGATCTTCTACGACACCATGTCCAACAACACCCGCATGATGGCGGACGCCATTGCCCAGGGCATCAACGAAGTGGACCCGAACGTGGCGGTGAAAATCTTCAACGTGGCGCGCAGCGATAAAAACGAAATCCTCACCAACGTCTTCCGCTCCAAGGGCGTGCTGGTGGGCACCTCCACCATGAACAACGTGATGATGCCGAAGATTGCAGGTCTGGTCGAAGAGATGACCGGCCTGCGTTTTCGCAACAAGCGCGCCAGCGCCTTTGGCTCCCACGGCTGGAGCGGCGGCGCGGTCGACCGCCTTTCCACCCGTTTACAGGATGCAGGGTTTGAGATGTCGATGAGCCTGAAGGCGAAATGGCGGCCGGATATCGACGCCCTGGAAATCTGCCGCCAGCACGGCCGCGACATCGCCCGTCAGTGGGCGCTCGCACCGCTGCCGGAAACCGCCCCCGCCGCGGCGGTTGCGCCGGAAGCCGTAGCTGAAGCCGCCGCTGCCGACCTCGGTCCTTGCATGCAGTGCAGCGTGTGCCAGTGGATTTACGACCCGGAACGGGGCGAGCCGCTGCAGGATGTCGCCCCGGGCACGCCGTGGAGCGAGGTGCCGGACAATTTCCTCTGCCCGGAATGTTCCCTCGGGAAAGACGTCTTTGATGAACTGGCAACGGAGGCAAAATGAGCCACGGTATCGTCATTATCGGCTCGGGCTTTGCTGCCCGCCAGCTGGTGAAAAATATCCGCAAGCAGGACGCTAACGTGCCGCTGACGCTGATCGCCGCCGACAGCATGGACGAGTACAACAAGCCTGATTTAAGCCACGTCATTAGCCAGAACCAGCGCGCCGACGATCTCACCCGCCAGACGGCGGGGGTGTTCGCAGAACAGTTTAACCTGCGTCTGTTTCCGTACACCTGGGTCACCGATATCGACGCCAACGCCCGTCTGGTGAAAGCGAAAGATAAAACCTGGCAGTACGACAAGCTGGTGCTGGCCACGGGTGCCTCCGCGTTTGTGCCGCCGGTTGAGGGCCGCGAGCTGATGGTCACGCTCAACAGCCAGCAGGCGTATCAGGCGAGCGAAACGGAGCTTCGCGACGCCACGCGAGTGATGATTGTCGGCGGCGGGCTGATCGGCACCGAGCTGGCGATGGATTTCTGCCGTGCGGGTAAATCCGTCACCCTGGTCGACCACGCGGCGAGCATTCTGTCAGCGCTGATGCCCGCGGAAGTGAGCAGTCGCTTACAGCATCGTCTGACCGACATGGGCGTGCATCTGCTGCTGAAATCGCAGCTGCAGAGCCTGAGCAAAACCGGCAGCGGCATACGTGCGACGCTCGACCGCAGCCGCAGCGTGGAGGTGGATGTGGTGATTGCGGCGACGGGGTTGCGCCCGGAAACGGCGCTGGCGCACCGCGCAGGCGCCGAAATCAACCGCGGCGTGAAGGTAGACTGCTATCTGCAAACCACCCAGCCGGACATGTATGCCCTGGGCGACTGCGCGGAAATTAACGGCCAGGTGCTGCCGTTCCTGCAACCGATTCAGTTAAGCGCCATGTGCCTGGCGAAAAACCTGCTCGGCGGCAACGCCCCGGTGAAATTACCCGCCATGCTGGTCAAAGTGAAAACGCCGGAATTACCGCTGCATCTCGCAGGCGAAACGCAGCGTCAGGATCTGGACTGGCAGATTGCCCTTTCGCCGCAGGGCATGGTGGCGCGCGGCACCGATACCGACGGTCAGATGCGCGCCTTTGTCGTCAGTGAGGACAGAATGAAGGAGGCCTTCGCCCTGCTGAAATCGCTCCCTGCTTAACCCTCGTATTGCCGGGTGGCGCTGCGCTTACCCGGCCTACATGCAGACCCGTGAAAGCGTAGCGCCACCGGACTGGGTCGTTCAGGAACGTACCACCAGCGCGTCGTAGCCGCGCCAGCGGTAATTCGCCATGGCGATCAGCCAGCAGGCGACAAACAGACCCACGACGACAAATCCGGCGTTGCCCAGATTGTCGTTCACCGCGCCAATCAGATCCCAGAGGCCGCCGCTGAGGGCAAATTTATCCATCAGCAGACCCAGCGCTTCCAGCCCGCCGATAAACAGCGCCACCACCACGGAGGTGCCGGTGATGGTCATGTTGTAGTAAAGCTTGCGCTGCGGTTTGTTAAACGCCCAGCCATAGGCACCCACCATCAGCAGGTTGTCGAGGGTATCCACCAGCGCCATGCCGCTGGCGAAGAGTGCCGGGAAGATCATGATTGACCACACCGACATTCCGCTGGACGCGCTGGCGGCAGAGATCCCCAGCACGCCGATCTCGGTGGCCGTGTCAAAGCCGAGACCAAACAGGAAACCGACCAGGTACATCTGCCAGCTTTTATTGACGAGGCGGAAGGTCTTGCCGAACAGCCAGTTCATCACCCCGCCCTGAGCCGGTAGCGTGATGTCGTCCTGCACCGGCCTGCCGCGTTTTAGCGCCTGAAAATTGCGCCAGACGCCGCGCAGGATCACCATATTCACCAGCGCCATCGCCAGCAGGAAGGTCGCGGAAACGGCGGTACCAATCAGGCTGCCGGTTTCGTGGAACCACGCCATGTTCTTCTGAAACGCCGTGGCGGTAGCGGCGATGGCAATGGAGGCCAGCACCACGATAGTAGAGTGGCCCAGCGAGAACCACGCCCCCACGCCAGAGGGGCGTTTGCCCTGCTGCATCATCTTACGCGTCACGGTATCAATGGCGGCAATGTGGTCAGCGTCCACCGCGTGACGCAGTCCGTAGCACCACGCCAGCAGGCTTGCCGCCATCAGCGCCGTGCTGCCGCTAAAGGTGTGCCATGCCCATCCCCAGGCCAGCAGGTTTGCCATTACCAGAGCCAGCAGCAGAAGCGCGGCGCGAGGTTCATTGCGTAACAGTCGTAACATTTTAAGTCCTTTGTAAACATGACCGGGCTGCGGCGACCACCGCCTGCCCGAAGGAGATCGCTCCGTCACCTGCGGGCAGGCGCGAAGGAAAAAGAAGCGTAAAATCAGAAAGATAATGACGCAGACGCGCGCGCAGCAGACGGTTGTGCAATACCCCACCGCTGAGGCAGATTGTCGACAGCGACAGGCGCCGGGCGTGAAACGCGGCGAGCTCCGCCAGCCCTTTTGCCAGCGCGTCGTGAAACGCCCAGGCGCGCGCGCAGGGCTCCGCCTGCCAGCTCAGCCACTGCTGCCAGAAAAGCGCGAGGTTATCCGCGTCCAGCGTCACCGGATGGTCGACACCCGCGCACTGCGATGCCAGGGCTTCCAGCCGGCAGGCGGCCTCACCTTCCCAGGATTGGGTTTCGATACCCAGCGCGCAGGCGACTGCATCAAACAGGCGACCGCAGGACGAGGCCCGCGGCGCGTTGAGGCCACGCTGGATCGCCGTCGCCAGCAGCGGCCAGTTCTGGCGCTGAACCGCATGGGTTTCCGGATGTTGCTGCCAGTCGGGCACAAACGCCAGGCAGTGGGCGAGCAGATTGCGCCACGGCTGCCGCGCCGCCAGATCGCCACCCGGCAGCGCAACGGCAGGCAGGCCACCCAGATGCGCGTATTCGAGATAGCTGACCCGCAGGCACTCTCCACCCCACAGCGCGCCGTTTTCCCCCATGCCGATCCCGTCCAGCGTCAGGGCGATAACGTCTCCGCCCTCGCGCGGCCAGCCGTTTTCGGCCAGGCACGCCGCGGCGTGAGCGTGATGGTGGTGTACCTCTTCAAGGGGCAACGCCTGCGCCTGCGCCCACTGGCGAGCGCGGTATCCCGGATGGGCATCGCACACCACGCGCGTCGGCTGAAAGGCGTAAATGTCCTGCATCACCGACAGCGCGGAACGCCACTGCGCTTCCACACCCTCGTCACCGAGATCGCCAAAATGCTGGCTCAGCACCGCCTGGTTCCCACGCACCAGGCAGAAGGTGTTTTTCATCTCCGCCCCGGTGCACAGCATGGCGGGGATATTGTCGAACCCGGCAGGCAGCGTGATGGCATCGGGCACAAAGCCGCGCGCGCGACGCAGCATCGCACCGTCCCGATCCATCACCGAATCGTCCATCCGCTGCAGGATATCGCGGTTATGCAGCAGGAAGCCGTCCGCGATGTCGCTGAGCTCATCCAGCGCCTGGCGGTTGGTGACGGCAGGCGGTCTGCCGCTGAGGTTGCCGGAGGTCATCACCAGCGGGCGCTGACAGTCCATCATCAGAAGATGCTGCAGCGGGTTCGCAGGAAGCATGATGCCCACGGAATCCAGACCGGGCGCGATACCTTCCGGGAGCGCGGGCAGCCAGGCTTTTGGCGTGAGCACAATGGGTGCGGCGGGTGAGCGCAGCAGTGCCTGAACCGTCTCCGGCAGGTCATCCGCATGCGGGATCATTACCGCCAGCGGCTTCGACGGGCGCTGCTTGCGTGACCGAAGCGTCGCGACCGCCTGCGGGTTACGCGCATCGCAGACGAGGTGAAAGCTGCCCAGCCCTTTAACCGCAACAATACCGCCGCTTTTCAGCATCGCTACCGCCGCGCGCAGCGCAGCCTCGCTGTCAGCGGTCATGTCGCCCGCACGCCACGCCAGCGCGGGTCCGCAGTCCGGGCAGGCGACCGGCTGGGCGTGAAAACGGCGGTCGGCAGGATTGCGGTACTCGGCTTCACACGGCTCGCAGAGCGGGAACGGCGCCATTGCCGTGGCCGGACGGTCATAGGGCATCGCGCGGATAATGGTAAACCGCGGCCCGCAGTGGGTGCAGTTGATAAACGGATAGCGATAGCGGCGTTCGCGTGGGTCGCACATCTCAGCCAGACACGCCGGGCAGGTCGCGGCATCGGGGACAATCTGGGTGTCCATCGTCCCGGCCCCGCTGTGGCGGATGGTAAAGTCCTCCGGCACGTGCGCCCAGGTAAACGGCTGCGTTTCCACGCGATCAATGCGTGCCAGCGGCGGGCAGTCCTGATGCAGCCTCGCGGTAAAGGCCCCCCCATTACCCGCGAGGCGCACCAGCACGCCCTCTCCGTCATTGCAGACGTCACCGGTCAGCTGAAGCGCCTGCGCCAGCTGCCAGACGAAGGGACGAAACCCCACGCCCTGCACCTTGCCGCGCACCCGCAGCTGAACGCCGTTGCTGCTCATACGGTTCAGAACAGCAGTGATGACGAGGTGTCGAACGCCGCGCGACGGCGCTTTTCGGCGCTCATCTGCTCAAGCTTGTCGCGATCCACGCAGACCAGCGCGTGCGTCGGGCAGGCTTCCATACAGGCCGGGCCGGCCTCACGGTGGTAACACAGGTCGCACTTGTTGGCTTCGGCTTTCTCCGCCCGCACGCTCAGCCCCATGCCGCTGTTGCGCACGACCGGACGGACCACCACCTCCATCGCGCCATACGGGCAGGCAACCACGCAGGTTTTGCAGCCAATGCAGCGCTCCTGCATCACGTGCACAAAGCCTTTCTCGCGTTTAATCGCCCCGTTCGGGCAGACGTTCGCGCACGGAGCGTCTTCGCACTGGCGACAGATGGCGGCGGTGGAGATATTCACGCCTTTGATGACGTGGATGCGCGGCAGGAAGGTGTCAGGGGTAAGCGACGCGCAGTCCTGCTCCGCCTGATGGGAAACCACGCACGCCACTTCACAGGTACGGCAACCAATACACTTACTGGCATCGGCCATAATAAAACGGTTCATCTGCTTCTCCAGCATTACAGTTATGCGCGGAGATATTCATAAACCGTGCCAATAATTAACACATTGATTTTATAGAACTTTAAAAATCGCAGCGGCGCTGTCATCGTCACTTATGACGATGACAGCTGTCGACATCAGCGGTGTGGGCCGTCAATAACCGAGTCGCGCAGGACAAGCTCGCCGGAGAAGGTTTGCTGATATTTAAACTCGCCGCCGTCGAGCATGAAGATCAGGCGGCTGATGGTCTCCTGAATCATCTCCGTTACCGGAATGCGTACGCTGGAGAGCGACGGCACGATGTAGGGCGCGATGGCCACATCGTCGAAACCGATCACCGACACCGCGTCCGGCGTGGCCACGCCGCTGTCGTGCAGCTGCTTCAGGGCACCGATGGCCATATCGTCATTGCTCGCCACCAGCGCGGTAAAGCGTTCCCCGCGAGCAAGCAGTTCAGAAACCGCCGCCGCGCCGCTGGCGGGGTTCCACTTCCCCTGCGCGATCAGCCCCTCGCGCAGCGGAATACCGTGCTGCGCCAGCGCGTCCTTGTAGCCGGAGAGACGCTCGACCCCGGTGGGGGAATCCATCGAGCCGGTGATAAAGGCGATCTCACGATGCCCTTTCGCAATCAGCTGTGACACCGCGTCCTGGCTGGAGGCTTTATGATCGGACCAGACGCTGTGGCTGCTGTTTTTCCGCAGGCGGCGGTTGAGCACCATAATGGGCTGCTCGCACTTCTCGACGATCGCATCCATCTCATCCACGCTCAGAAAACGCGGATAGATGATCACCGCGTCGCAGCGCATATCCAGCAGATACTGGATCGCCTCGCGCTCCTCATCGGCGCTGTGCTTGCCGTCCGCGAGGATCAGCTGTCGCCCTTTCTCTTCGGTCATGCGCGCGGCGTGAAACAGCAGTTCGCTAAAGTAGACGCCGTGATAAAGGGTGTTCGTCACCACCAGGCCCAGCGTCTGGGTGCGTTTGGTCGCCAGGTTGCGCGCCAGCAAATTTGGGCGATAGCCGCTCTCTTCAATGGCCTGAAACACCCGGTCTTTGGTCTCCTGGCTGACGTAGCCATTACCCGACAGCACCCGGGACACCGTCGCTTTCGAAACGCCTGCCCGCTTCGCCACTTCCAGCATCGTGGTCATGTTTTTTTTCCATCCGAAACTCATGCGGGCAGTGTACTGCACTGCAGAAAAATTGTCGCAGCGGCGACATCACGCTTTCGGCACCTCATTGCGACATTCATCACGAAACGAAAAAATGGTCAAAAAGCGATCTTGTTTCATTCATAAAAACTCATGATGATTATGTGGAACCGGTTTCCTACATTTCACACAACGATAACAGGATCACATCCGATGGCCAAAAATTACGCTGCGCTGGCGAACGACGTTATCAGCGCGCTGGGCGGCAAAGAGAACATCGTCGCCGTCACCCACTGCATGACGCGACTGCGTTTCGTTCTGAAAGACGAAACCCTCACCGACGCCGCCCGCCTGAAAAGCATCAGCGGCGTGCTCGGCGTGGTGCGCAACGACAACCAGTGCCAGGTGATTATTGGCAATACCGTCTCCCAGGCGTACCGCGAGGTGGTAAGCCTGCTGCCCGCTGACCTGCAGCCCGCGGTGCCGGAAGGCCCGCAAAAGCTTACGCTGCGCCGCATTGGCGCCGGGATCCTCGACGCGCTGATCGGCACCATGTCCCCGCTGATCCCGGCGATCATCGGCGGCTCGATGGTCAAGCTGCTGGCGATGATCCTCGAGATGACCGGCGTGCTGCCCAAAGGCGCGCCGACGCTCACCATTTTGACCGTCATCGGCGACGGCGCGTTCTTCTTCCTGCCGCTGATGGTGGCGGCCTCGGCGGCGGTGAAATTCAAAACCAACATGTCGCTGGCGATAGCCATTGCGGGCGTGCTGGTGCACCCGAGCTTTATCGAGCTGATGGCGAAAGCCGCGCAGGGCGAGCACGTTGAGTTCGCCTTTATCCCGGTGACGGCGGTGAAATACACCTACACCGTCATCCCCGCGCTGGTGATGACCTGGTGCCTGTCGTACATCGAACGCTGGGTGGATCGCATCACCCCGGCGGTGACGAAAAACTTCCTCAAGCCGATGCTGATCGTGCTGATTGCCGCCCCGCTCGCCATCGTGCTGATTGGCCCGCTGGGGATCTGGATCGGTAGCGCCATCTCCGCGCTGGTCTACACCATTCACGGCTACCTGGGCTGGCTCTCCGTGGCGATCATGGGCGCATTGTGGCCGCTGCTGGTGATGACCGGGATGCACCGCGTCTTTACGCCGACCATCATTCAGACCATTGCCGAAACGGGCAAGGAAGGGATGGTGATGCCGTCGGAAATTGGCGCCAACCTGTCGCTCGGCGGTTCGTCGCTGGCGGTGGCGTGGAAAACGAAAAACCCGGAGCTGCGCCAGACGGCGCTGGCGGCGGCGGCCTCCGCCATCATGGCGGGGATCTCTGAACCGGCCCTGTACGGCGTCGCGATCCGTCTGAAACGCCCGCTGATTGCCAGCCTGATCAGCGGCTTTATCTGCGGCGCGGTGGCGGGCATAGCCGGTCTTGCCAGCCATTCGATGGCGGCACCGGGGCTGTTCACCAGCGTGCAGTTCTTCGACCCGGCCAACCCGATGACCATCGTCTGGGTGTTTGGCGTGATGGGTCTGGCAGTGGTGCTGTCGTTTATTCTGACTTTGATACTGGGCTTTGAGGATATTCCGGTCGAAGACGAGGCTGAAAAAGCGCGCGCCCTGCAGACCGCACCGGTACAGAACAACGCAGCAAAAGCATAAATTGAAAGCGAGGTAAGAATGTCTGTTTTTCCACAAGGATTTTTATGGGGCGGCGCGCTTGCCGCCAACCAGAGCGAAGGGGCTTACCGTAAAGGCGGCAAAGGGCTGACGACGGTCGATATGATCCCCCACGGCGCGAATCGCCTGGCGGTGAAGCTCGGTAAGGAAAAGCGTTTCTCGCTGCGTGACGACGAGTTCTACCCGAGCCACGAGGCGATTGATTTTTACCATCGCTATAAAGAGGACATCGCCCTGATGGCGGAGATGGGCTTTACGGTGTTCCGCACCTCAATCGCCTGGAGCCGCCTCTATCCGAACGGTGACGAGCCGCTGCCGAACAAAGAAGGCATTGCCTTTTACCGCGCGGTGTTCGAGGAGTGCAAAAAGTACAACATCGAGCCGCTGGTGACCCTCTGCCACTTTGACGTGCCGATGCACCTGGTGACGGAGTACGGCTCCTGGCGCAACCGCAAGATGGTCGATTTCTTCGCCCGCTACGCCCGCACCTGCTTCGAAGAATTTAACGGGTTGGTGAAATACTGGCTGACCTTCAACGAAATCAACATCATGCTGCACAGCCCGTTTTCCGGCGCGGGACTGGTGTTTGAGGATGGCGAAAACGAAGACCAGGTGAAATACCAGGCCGCGCACCACGAGCTGGTGGCGAGCGCGCTGGCGACCAAAATTGCCCACGAGGTAAACCCGGAAAACCAGGTCGGCTGCATGCTGGCGGGCGGTAACTTCTACCCCTACTCCTGCAAGCCGGAAGACGTGTGGATGGCGCTGGAGAAAGACCGCGAGAACCTGTTCTTTATCGACGTGCAGGCGCGCGGAAGCTACCCGGCCTACTCTGCCCGCGTGTTCCGCGAGAAAGGCGTGGTGATTGTTAAAGATCCGGGCGATGACGAACTGCTGAAAAATACCGTCGACTTTGTGTCGTTTAGCTACTACGCCTCGCGCTGCGCCTCGGCGGACATGAACGCGGGCAACACCAGCGCGGCGAACATCGTGAAGTCCCTGCGCAACCCGCACATCCAGGTAAGCGAATGGGGCTGGGGCATCGACCCGCTCGGGCTGCGCATCACCATGAACATGATGTACGACCGCTACCAGAAGCCGCTGTTCCTGGTGGAAAACGGCCTGGGAGCGAAAGATGTCGTTGATGAAAACGGCGAGATCAACGACGACTACCGCATTAGCTACCTGCGCGAGCACATCCGCGCAATGGGCGATGCGATTGAGGACGGCGTGCCGCTGATGGGCTACACCACCTGGGGCTGCATTGACCTGGTCTCGGCCTCAACCGGTGAGATGAGCAAGCGCTACGGGTTTGTGTACGTTGACCGCGACGACGCCGGGAACGGCACGCTGGAGCGGAAACGCAAGAAATCGTTCGGATGGTATAAGAAGGTGATTGCGAGTAACGGGGCGGATCTCGAGTAGCCTGTTTTGCCGGGTGGCGGCTTCGCCTTACCGGGCCTACAAAACCGTAGGCCCGGTAAGCGTAGCGCCACCGGGCGCTGCTCAGAGCTGAGAAAACCCTCCGTTCCCAACCCATCCCGCTAGCCGTGAATACACCACGTCCACCGCCTCTTTCACCGGCGGCGTCATCGGGTAATAAAACCCGACAATATCCGGCTGAATGCCCAAAAACAGCACCTCGCCCACGTCACCTTTGATCTGATCCACGAGGTAGTTCAGCGGCATATTGTGGGTGGTCATCATAAACATCTCGGCGATGTCGTCCGGGTCAATCAGGCGGATCTCGCCGGGGTTGAGCCCCATATCGGTGGCATCGACGATTAACAGCCTGTCCGGGCGCAGCTCGCGGATGGCCACCACGTCGTTTTCCGGCGCGCTGCCGCCGTCAATCACCACCCAGTCGCCCTGCGGGTTCGCGGCACACATCTCTGCGAGCAGCGGACCCGCGCCGTCGTCGCCCATCATGCTGTTGCCGACACACAGTAAAACGTCAGTCACGTAATCTCCTCACCATTAGGTAAATGGCGCTCTCCTGATGAATATCATGCAGCATGCCGAGCAGCGTTTTGCTCCACGCCTGCTGCTCCGGGGTTTGTCTGCCGAGCGCCGCGTCAAAGGCGTTGGCGAGCATGGCAATGTGGTTCACATCGATCACGATCTCACCGTACTTCGGCACGCCTTCCATTTTGCGCCGCGCCGTACTGCCCTCCTCCAGCGTGGCAATCCACGCCAGGTATTCCGGCCACGGACAGCTCAGCGCGGCCTCCAGGCAGTCAATCACCCCGAGGTGATGCCCAATCGCCAGGCTGTAATAGACCACCTGCTGCGCCGCATCCGGCGTGGCATCGTTCTCATCAATAAACTTACGGCTCAGCTGGCTGAACACCACCGTTTCACTCATCGGATACGCGCCTCGTCGACGATGCTGTTCAGGTTCGCCACAATCTCATTGAGGCGCGGATCGTTTTCCGCCTCCAGCCAGCGTGCGACCTGGTGGTCGCCCTGGCTCAGCAGGCGCAGATAGTCGTCGGCAATCTGGCGCCCGTAGCGGTACCCCGCCAGCCTGCGCGCCGTGCGGTCAACCTTCACCCGCAGCGGCTGCACCATGTCCGGGTGCAGAATGGCGGCCGGCTGGTTGTCGAGTTCGCCCGGCTCGCGGGCGTGGATTTTCTGCTTCAGCAGGCCGAGCGCCATCGCAAAGCCGTACAGCGTGGCGGCGGGCGTCGGCGGGCAGCCCGGAATGTAGACGTCCACCGGCACGATTTTGTCGGTGCCGCCCCAGACGCAGTAGAGGTCATGGAAGATGCCGCCGCTGTTGCCGCAGGCGCCGTACGAGATGCAGATTTTCGGATCGGGCGCGGACTGCCAGGCGCGCAGCGCGGGCGAGCGCATGGCGCGGGTGACGGCCCCGGTGAACAGCAGGATGTCCGCATGACGCGGGGACGGCACCACCTTGATGCCGAAGCGCTCGGCGTCAAACAGCGGCGACAGCGTAGCGAAAATCTCAATCTCGCAGCCGTTGCAGCCGCCGCAGTCCACGCGGTAGACGTAGGCCGAGCGTTTGATTTTTTTCAGCAGCGACGCCTTCATGCTGGCGATGGATTCGTCCACCGTCATCGGCACCGGAATGCCGTTCGCGTCGCGCGGGCCCAGTAGGTTTTCCATCAGCTGGCCTCTCTCATGTGGCGGGTGATATCAATGCGGTCGGACGGCAGCAGGCACTTCTGTCGCTTGCACGCCGGGCAGGTTTCGAAGCTTTCGCGGTGGTGTTCCGCGCGCGCGTCGCCGTTGTGCTGCAGCAGCGCGATGGCGTAGTCGATCTCTTTTTGCACGGCGAACGGGCGCTGGCAGACGCGGCAGTGGCACAGGTCAAAGCGCGACTGCTGCAGGAAATCCTCTTTCTTCCACACCGCCAGCTCGTACTCCTGCGACAGGCGAATGGCGACCGTCGGGCAGACCTCCTCGCAGCGGCCGCAGAAGATGCAGCGTCCAAGGTTAAACTGCCAGGCCAGCTCGCCGGTTTTGAGATCCGTTTCCACCGTCAGGGCATTCGACGGACAGGCGTTGACGCAGGCCGCGCAGCCGATGCACTGCTGCGGGTTGTGCTCCGGCTTGCCGCGAAAGTTTTTGTCGACCGGCATCGGCTCCAGCGGATAGCGGCTGGTCTGCGTGCCGGTTTTGATCACTTTTTTGATAAAGGTAAACATGACGAATCCTTATTTCAGCGGCGAGTTCTTACGCTCGATGCTGTAGCGCTCAAGCTCTTTGTACGGCACCACCTGGCTTTTCTTCTTGCGCACGTCCACGACGGTCATGCGGTCGGTGCAGGAGTAGCACGGGTCGAGGCTGCCGATGATCAGCGGCGCGTCGGAGACCGTGTTGCCGCGCAGCATGTAGCGCAGGGTTGGCCAGTTGGCGTAGGTCGCCGCACGGCAGCGCCAGCGGTAGAGCTTCTGGTTGTCGCCGGTCATGCTCCAGTGGATGTCGTCCCCGCGCGGCGCTTCGGCAAAGCCGAGGGCAAAGCGGTTTGGAATGTAGGTGAAGCCTTCCACCATCAGCGGGCCGCCCGGCAGGTTGTCCAGACCAAAGTCGATCATGTTCAGCGCGGTGAACACCTCGTTGATGCGCACCTTCAGGCGGGAAATGACGTCGCAGCCCTGCTCGCTGTGCACGGTCATCGGCAGCAGGCCGTAGCCGACGAACGGGTGATCGGCACGCGTGTCGCGGGCGTGGCCGCTGGCGCGCACCATCGGGCCGACGTTGCTGAAGTCGCGGGCGATTTCCGGGTCAAGACGGCCGATGCCCACGGTGCGCTGCTCGATGTTGGGCGTGCTGAGCAGCATGTCCACCAGCTCCTGCACGTCGCGGCGCATCTGCTGCGCCAGCTGGCGGGTCTGGATCATGTCGTTTTTCAGCAGGTCGCGGCGGATCCCGCCGATCAGGTTCAGACCGTAAGTTTTGCGCGCCCCGGTGAGGATCTCCGCCATCTTCATCGACGCCTCACGCACGCGGAAGAACTGCATAAACCCGGAGTCAAAGCCGACGAAGTGGCAGGCCAGGCCGAGGTTCAGCAGGTGCGAGTGCAGGCGCTCCACCTCCAGCAGGATGGCGCGGATCATCTGCGCGCGTTCCGGCACCACGATCCCCATGCCGTTCTCTACCGAGGTGGTGTAGGCGGTGCTGTGGGCGAAGCCGCAGATGCCGCACACGCGGTCAGAAAGAAACGTCACTTCGTTGTAGCCCATGCGGGTCTCCGCCAGCTTCTCCATGCCGCGGTGGACGTAGAACAGGCGGTAGTCGGCGTCGATAATGTTTTCACCGTCAACGAACAGGCGGAAGTGGCCCGGCTCGTCAGAGGTGACGTGCAGCGGGCCGATCGGCACCACGTTATTCTTCTTGCTGCCCAGCTCGTTGATGAACTCGTAGGTTTCGCTGTCGGTAGTCGGCGCCGGACGCTGGCGGTAGTCCATGCTGTCTTTGCGCAGCGGATAGAGTTCGTCCGGCCAGTCGTCCGGCAGCACCAGACGGCGCTCGTCCGGCAGGCCAACCGGTACCAGGCCATACATATCGCGCACTTCACGCTCGCCCCAGACGGCGGCGGGCACGCGCGGCGTGACGGACGGGTATTCCGGTTTATTCGGGTCGACCTCGACGCGCACGGTAATCCAGCACTTCTCGCCCTGCTCCATCGACATCACGTAGTACACCGCGTAACTGCCGCACAGCTGGCGCTCGTCGTTACCGAACAGCACCGACAGCCAGCCGCCCTGCCGGTAGTAGAGAAACTCCACCACTTCCGGCAGATAGTTCACCTTAATGGTGACGGTGATCTGGTCTTTGGTTTGCCTGGACTCCTCCAGCACCACGCCCGGGAAAGCCTGATGCAACGCGGCGAGATACTGCTGGCCTTTCTTTTCTTCAGACATAAATACTCTCTTTAATCACGCCACCAGCAAGGAGACGAACGCTAAAAATGCAAAACCAAACCCGGCCCAGGTGATGCGGGACGTTTCCACAAAACGCAGGCGCGCCATGCTGTTTTCGAACAGGGCGATGACCAGCACGCCGACCAGCAGCTTGAGGGCGGCAACCACGACGGCCAGCAGCAGACCGCCCGCGGAGAGGTGCGTCATCTGCCCCCACGGGAAGAAGACGCCGACAAACATCTGCAGCACCACCAGCTGTTTGAGGCTGATGCCCCACTTCAGCACCGCAAAGCCGTAGCCGCTGTATTCGGTGAGCGGCCCTTCCTGCAGCTCCTGCTCGGCTTCGGCCAGATCGAACGGCAGCTTGCCCATCTCGATAAACGTGGCGAACGCGCAGGCGCACAGCGCCAGCACCAGCGGAAGGGAGCGGGCAACTGGCCAGTGGTAAACGGTGTCGGTGATAAAGCTGATGTGCGTGGAACCCGCAACCTGCGCGGCGACCCACAGCCCCAGCAGCAGGATCGGCTCAACCAGCACGCCGAGCATCGCCTCGCGGCTGGCACCGATGCCGGTAAACGGGCTACCGGTGTCCAGACCCGCAATCGCAAAGAAGAAGCGGGCGATGGCGAAGAGGTAGATAAGCGTAATCAGATCGCCAAGCACGGGCAGCGGCGAAGCCACCGTCACCACCGGCAGCGCGGTGGCGACGGTGAGCATCACGCCCACCATCACAAACGGCGTCAGGCGGAAGACCCAGCCTGCGGCATCCGGGGCCACGCTCTGGCGAGAAAGCAGCTTGAAGAGATCGCGGTACTCCTGCAGTACGCCAGGCCCACGACGGTTGTGCATCCGGGCGCGCGCCACGCGCGTGATGCCCGACAGCAGCGGCGCGGCGGCGAACAGCACCAGCGCCTGAAGAATTGCCAGTAACAGACTCATGTCAGGCTCCTCGTGAAATCACAATCACTACCAGCACCGCCAGCTCGATCATCGCCAGACGGCGGAACAGCGCGGGCGCGGCAGCGTTCTGCCAGCCGGGTACCCAGCCCACCGGGTTCAGCCAGTGGCGCAGCTTCAGCACGGCGGCGAAGTTCTCTTTCACCGGCATAGCAAAACCGTGGGCGGTGATGACCATCGACTGTTCGTGTTCATAACCGCAGGCCCACGCGGCACCGCGCGAGCGGGAGGTGAGCCGGTCGCGTTTGAAGAACAGCATGAGCACGAACGGCAGCAGCGGCGCGGCAATCAGCAGCAGCGCGATCATCGGCTGGGAAACGACGGTGTGCGCCGTCTCAAGCGGCAGCGGAATGGCGTGGCCCAGCAGCGGCAGCAGCCACGGCGCGGCAACCCCGCCCGCGATGCAGCACAGCGCCAGCGCGACCACGCTTACGCCCATCAGTACCGGTGCGCAGCAGGCGTTCTCAGCCTCACGCGTACGCGGTGCGCCAAGGAAGGTCACGCCATAGACTTTCGCCATGCACATCACGGCCAGCGCCCCGGTAATCGCCAGCCCGACCGCCAGCAGCGGCCCCAGCACGCGGGCGATAAACGCCTCGCTCTGACCGAGGGCGAAGAAGGACTGATAGATCACCCACTCCCCGGCAAAGCCGTTCAGCGGCGGCAGCGCGGCCATCGCCATCAGCCCGACCAGCATCGCCAGCGAAATCACCGGCATTTTTTTGCCAATCCCACCGAGCTTTTCGATATCCCGATGGCCAGTGCGGAACCAGACGCTGCCCGCCCCGAGGAACAGGGTGCTTTTAAACAGGCTGTGGTTGATCAGGTGATACAGACCGCCGATAAAGCCAGCGGCAATCAGCGCCGGTTGATTAAGCGCCAGCCCGGTCACGCCCGCGCCCATGCCGAGCAGGATGATGCCGATATTCTCCAGCGTGTGGTACGCCAGAAGACGCTGGATATTGTGCTCCATCAGCGCGTACAGGCCGCCGATGAAGGCGGTGATCATGCCCGCAATCAGCAGCACCACGCCCCACCACAGCGGCGGCTGGCCGCTGGTCAGCGTCATCGCCAGAATCCCGAACAGACCGACCTTCATCACCACCACAGAAAACAGCGCGGCAGCGGGCGCGGAGGCATTCGCATGCGCCTGCGGCACCCAGCCGTGCAGCGGGATAATCCCGGCCAGCAGGCCAAAGCCGATCACGCCCAGCAGCCAGACGTCATTGCCCAGCGGATGCCCGTTAAGCGCAGCGAACTCCAGCGTGCCGAAACGCTGCCACACCCGCCAGCAGGCCAGCGCCAGCAGCAGCGTCCCGAGGCGTCCCAGCGCAAACCACACTTTCCCGGAGGCGCTGCAGCCGGTCAGGAACACGCCGCACAGCGCCATAATCTCCGCCATCACCACCAGCGCGCCGAGGTTGCTGGCGATCACGGTGCAGACCGCCGTCGCCATCAGCAGGTTCACCAGCAGGCCGTTGGCTTTGGCGTGCGGATGGCGGTGCCAGTCGATATTGAACAGGCTGATAAACAGCCCGCACAGGCCAAAGGTCACCAGCCAGATGGCGTTCAGCGGCGTAATCGCAACGGTGTGGCGAATCAGCGGCATCACGGCCTCTGCGGACTGCCCGCCGAGCAGGACAACTCCACCCGCCGCCAGCGTCATCAGGCTGCCGACCGTCCCGCCGATCCCGGCGATCCAGCCGCTCAGGGTTTTATGGAATGACAGAAGCCACGCCAGCACGGCGGCGGCGGCAAAGTACGCCACGGCGCTGGTAATCATCGTAATCGCGTTCATTTCACCCCCTCGTTGAGCGTCTGCAGAAGCGAAAGATCGCCGACGTCGGTATTAATGGTCAGCTCGCGCTTGCGCTTGCTGGTGCGGGCGATGTCGCGAATGTTCACCAGAATCAGCGCTTTGGTTGGACAGGTGCGCACGCAGGCCGGGCCCTGGTCATCGAAGCTGCACAGGTCGCACTTCACCGCCACGGCGCGGATGCCGGGCACCCAGTCCAGCAGCGTGCTGACGCGTGCTGGAGCCGGAGGCGCGGGCGGGGCTTTAGGCGAGTTGGCATTGGCCGGAATATGCAGCGGGCGGCTGCCGGAGAATTCAATCGCACCGAACGGGCAGGCAATGCCGCACAGCTTGCAACTTACGCACAGGCTTTCGTTCAGCTGGACTGCGCCATCCACGCGGGTGATGGCGTTCACAGGACAGACACCCGCGCAGGGGGCATCTTCACAGTGATGGCAGAGCTGCGGGGCAGACTCTTTTTCATTACGCATGACGTGCAGGCGCGGCATGGACTGTAGCCCATGCAGGCGATGCGTTTCCGAACACGCCGCCTCACAGGTTCGACAGCCAATACAGACCGTCGAGTCAGCAATTACAAAACGGTTCACCGGGTTATCCTCTGGTGATAGTCATTTTTGACGAAAAACTGTCTTGTCGACACTTCTCGACACACTGGGGGTCAGGCCACGTTCGCTGAGGTATTTCCGTCCATCAGCTGCTTCAGGTTGACCGGGAGATCGTGTTCAACGGCGGTGTACAGGCCGTTATAAACCGGGGCGATTTTTTCCAGATAGTGCTCCAGTACCTGCTGGCGATCGCGGTTGCTGACGTGGCCGTCCACCATGCCGTCAGCCATCAGCTGCGCCTTTGCAATACACTGTTTTTCACCGTCTTTTGTCTCGAGGTAGTACTCGATGGTGTGGCTGTTGAAGTTATCCGCCAGGGTGACGTTGATGATGAAATGGCCGAAGAGGACAAAGCGCATATCGCCCTGCGCCGCACAGCTCATCGCGTGGTGAAGACGCGCTTTCGACAAGGTAATGCCCTGAACCAGAGAGTTGCAGTAAAGGTGCCACTGGTCCTGTAACTGCTGATGACGCTGCGCGATGTATTCCGCTTTTTCGCTGATTTCCCAAATAGTCATAAAAGGTATCCGTTTAATGGAGATAGCGGCTGTTAAGCAGATTCCATGCCAGTTTTTATGCTTATGATTTTCAATGGATTTAATTAAAAATTCGCTGTCAACATCGCGGTGTCGACGTGTCATTTCGACAGCGGTGACATCGACACGCCTTAACAAAAATCAAGCTGGCACTGTTATTGCATTACCGGGGCAATTCATTGAGGAGGCGTCATGCACGAAATCACCCTCTGCCAGCGGGCTCTGGAACTTATCGAACAGCAGGCTGTGCAAAACCACGCGAAACGCGTCACCGGCGTCTGGCTGAAGGTCGGGGCGTTTTCCTGCGTCGAGACCAGCGCCCTGACCTTCTGTTTTGAGCTGGTGTGCCGCGGCACGCTGGCGGAAGGCTGCGAACTGCATATTGAGGAGCAGCAGGCGGAGTGCTGGTGCGAACAGTGTCAGCAGTACGTCACCCTGCTCTCATCAAAGGTACAGCGCTGTCCGCAGTGTCAGAGCACCGGGCTGCGCATCGTGGCGGATGACGGCATGCAGATCCAACGCCTCGAAATCGAGAAGGAGTAAAGTATGTGTAGTACCTGCGGTTGCGCCGAAGGCAACCTGTATATAGAAGGGGATGAGCACCGTCCCCACTCCGCGTTTCGCTCCGCGCCCTTTTCCCCTGCCCCGCGCCCTGCGGCAGCCCTGACCGGCATTACCTTTGCGCCGCAGCGTTCCGACGCGGGCGACCTGCATTACGGCCACGGCGAAGCGGGTACCCACGCGCCGGGCATGAGCCAGCGTCAAATGCTGGACGTGGAAATCAACGTGCTGGACAAAAATAACCAGATCGCCACCCGCAACCGCGCCCGCTTCGCCGCCCGCAAACAGCTGGCGCTGAACCTGGTCTCCAGCCCCGGTTCCGGCAAAACCACGCTGCTGACCGAAACGCTCAAACGCCTCAACGGGCGCGTCTCCTGCGCGGTGATCGAGGGCGACCAGCAAACGGTAAACGACGCGGCGCGCATCCGCGAAACCGGCACCCCGGCAATTCAGGTTAACACCGGCAAAGGCTGCCACCTGGATGCGCAGATGATTGCCGATGCCGCCCCGCGCCTGCCGCTGGCGGATAACGGCATCCTGTTTATTGAAAACGTCGGCAACCTGGTCTGCCCGGCGAGCTTCGATCTGGGTGAACGACACAAGGTGGCGGTGCTTTCGGTGACCGAAGGCGAAGACAAGCCGCTGAAATACCCCCACATGTTCGCCGCGGCATCCCTGATGCTGCTGAACAAAGTCGACCTGCTGCCGTACCTGAATTTCGACGTGGATAAGTGCCTGGCGTATGCCCGCGAAGTGAACCCGGAGATTGAGATCATGATGGTCTCCGCCACGCGCGGCGACGGCATGGACGGCTGGTTACGCTGGCTGGAGAACGAACGATGTGCATAGGCGTACCGGGACAAATCCATTCCCTCAACGGTAATCAGGCCAAAGTCGAGGTCTGCGGCATCCTGCGCGATGTAGACCTGACGCTGGTGGGCAGCACCGATGAAACGGGCGCGTCGCGTCTCGGCCAGTGGGTGCTGGTCCACGTGGGGTTTGCCATGAGCGTGATTAACGAAGCGGAAGCCCGCGACACGCTGGATGCGTTGCAAAACATGTTCGACGTGGAGCCGGACGTCGGCGCGCTGCTGTACGGCGAGGAGCGGTAATCATGCGTTACGTTGATGAATACCGCGCGCCGGAGCAGGTGCTGCAGCTTATCGGACACCTCAAAACGCGCGCGGCGCGGCTGGACTACACCAAAGAAAGGCCGCTGCGGATCATGGAGGTGTGCGGCGGGCACACGCACGCGATCTTTAAATTTGGCCTCGACCAGCTGCTGCCGGAGAACATTGAGTTTATCCACGGCCCCGGCTGCCCGGTCTGCGTGCTGCCAATGGGACGCATCGACAGCTGTATCGAGATTGCCGGCCGGCCCGACGTCATATTCTGCACCTTTGGCGACGCGATGCGCGTGCCGGGGAAAAACGGCTCGCTGCTGCAGGCGAAAGCGCGCGGGGCGGACATCCGGATCGTCTATTCGCCGATGGATGCCCTGACGCTGGCAGCGGATAACCCCGCGCGCAAGGTGGTGTTTTTTGGCCTGGGGTTTGAAACCACCATGCCCGCGACGGCCATCACGCTGCAGCAGGCGAAAGCGCGCGGCGTCGATAACTTTTTCTTCTTCTGCCAGCACATTACGCTTATCCCTACCCTGCGCAGCCTGCTGGAAGCGCCAGGCAACGGCATTGACGCCTTTCTGGCACCGGGCCACGTCAGCATGGTGATTGGCACAGACGCCTACGGTTTTATCGCTGAACAGTACAATCGTCCGTTAGTGGTCGCTGGTTTCGAACCACTTGATCTACTGCAAGGTGTCACCATGCTGGTTGAGCAGAAAATAGCGGCCCTGAGCGCGGTCGAAAACCAGTACCGCCGCGTGGTGCCGGATGCCGGCAATGAACGGGCTCAGCGTGCCATTGCGGAGGTGTTCAGCGTCGAAGGCGACAGCGAGTGGCGAGGACTGGGGCTGATTGCCGAATCCGGCGTGCGCCTGACGCCAGCCTATCGCGCGTTCGACGCTGAAGCGCATTTCCGCCCGCAGCCGCAGCAGGTTTGCGACGATCCCCGGGCCCGCTGTGGCGAGGTGCTCACCGGCAAATGCAAACCGCATCAGTGCCCGTTATTTGGCAATACCTGTAACCCGCAAACGGCGTTTGGCGCGCTGATGGTCTCCTCCGAAGGGGCATGCGCCGCGTGGTATCAATATCGCAACCAGGAGTGTGAAGCATGAACACGGTGGAAATGGCGCACGGAAGCGGTGGACAGGCGATGCAGCAGCTGATTAACCGGCTGTTCATGGAGGCCTTTAACAACCCCTGGCTCGCCGAGCAGGAAGACCAGGCGCGCATTGATCTCGCCACCCTCACCGCCCTGGGCAACCGGCTGGCCTTCTCCACCGACAGCTATGTCATCGATCCGCTGTTCTTTCCCGGCGGCGATATCGGCAAGCTCGCCGTCTGCGGCACGGCCAACGACGTGGCCGTCAGCGGCGCCATTCCCCGCTACCTCTCCTGCGGATTCATCCTCGAAGAGGGGCTGCCGATGGAGACGCTCACGGCGGTGGTGAACAGCATGGCACACACCGCGCGCGAGGCGGGTATCGCTATCGTCACCGGGGACACCAAAGTGGTCCAGCGCGGTGCGGCCGATAAGCTGTTTATCAACACCGCCGGAATGGGGGCTATCCCCGCCAACATTCACTGGGGCGCACAGCGGCTTAGCGCGGGCGACGTGCTGCTGGTAACCGGCACGCTGGGCTGCCACGGAGCGACTATCCTTAACCTGCGTGAAGGCTTAGGGCTGGACGGTGAACTGCGCAGCGACTGCGCGGTGCTCACCCCGCTGATTCAGACGCTGTGTGCTATTCCCGGCGTGAAGGCCTTGCGCGATGCCACCCGCGGCGGGGTGAATGCGGTGGTTCACGAATTCGCCGCAAGCAGCGGGTGCGGGATTGAACTGACCGAGCGTGGCCTGCCTGTAAAAGCTGCCGTGCGCGGGCTGTGCGAACTATTGGGACTTGACCCACTGAACTTTGCTAACGAAGGCAAGCTGGTGATCGGCGTGGAACGCGCGGCGGCGGAAGCCGTTCTTGCAGAGCTGCGCGCGCATCCATTAGGGAAAGAGGCCGCCATCATCGGCGAAGTGGTTGAGCGCAAGGGGGTGCGCCTGACCGGACTTTACGGCGTGAAGCGCACGCTGGACCTGCCGCACGCGGAACCGTTACCCCGAATTTGCTAGAGCCGCGCCATAAGCGGTCAGCACTGAATGTCTCTTTTTTGCCAGTTTCTATTGGAAAGCAATAATGCCGTATACACCGATGAGCGATCTTGGACAGCAGGGCCTGTTTGATATCACGCGCACACTTTTACAGCAGCCCGATCTCGGCGCGCTGAGCGATGCCCTGACGCGGCTGGTCAGGCAATCAGCGCTGGCCGACAGCGCGGCGATAGTACTGTGGCATAGCGGAACGCACCGCGCGAGCTACTACTCAACGCGCGATAATGGCAAAACGTTTGAGTACGAAGACGAAACGTATCTCGCGCATGGCCCGGTGCGCCGTATTCTCTCCCGTCCGGAAGCGCTGCACTGCAACTTTGAGGAGTTCCGCACGGCGTGGCCGCGGCTCGCGGAGAGCAACCTCTACCAGCCGTTCGGCCACTACAGCATGCTGCCGCTCGCGGCGGAGGGACATATTTTTGGTGGCTGCGAGTTTATTCGCACGACCGACCAGCCCTGGAGCGAGTCGGAATACGAGCGTCTGCACACCTTTACCCAGATCGTGGCCGTCGTCGCGGAGCAGATCCAAAGCCGCGTGACCAATAACGTGGATTACGACCTGCTGAGCCGCGAGCGCGACAACTTCCGCATTCTGGTCGCCATCACCAACGCCGTGCTGTCGCGCCTTGATATGGACGAGCTGGTCAGCGAAGTCTCGAAGGAGATCCACCACTATTTCAAAATCGATGCTATCAGCATCGCGCTGCGCGGCCATCGCAAGGGCAAGCTGAACATCTACTCCACGCATTATCTGGATGAAGCCAACCCGGCGCACGAGCAGAGCGAAGTGGACGAAGCGGGCACCCTGTCTGAGCGGGTGTTTAAGAGCAAAGAGATCCTGCTGCTCAACCTGAGCGAGCAGGACCCGGTGGCACCGTATGAGCGGATGCTGTTTAACACCTGGGGCAACAAGATTCAGACCCTGTGCCTGCTTCCCCTGATGTCCGGCAACACCATGCTGGGGGTGCTGAAGCTGGCGCAGTGTGATGAAGCCGTGTTTACCACCGCCAACCTGAAGCTGCTGCGCCAGATCGCCGAGCGTATCTCCATCGCGCTGGATAACGCCCTCGCCTATCAGGAGATCCACCGCCTGAAAGAGCGGCTGGTGGATGAGAACCTGGCCCTGACCGAACAGCTCAACAACGTGGACAGCGAGTTTGGTGAAATCATCGGGCGCAGCGACGCCATGTACAGCGTGCTCAAGCAGGTTGAGATGGTGGCGCAAAGCGACAGCACGGTGCTGATCCTGGGCGAAACCGGTACGGGTAAAGAGCTGATTGCCCGGGCCATCCACAACCTGAGCAACCGCAACAGCCGTCGGATGGTGAAGATGAACTGCGCGGCGATGCCCGCAGGCCTGCTGGAAAGCGACCTGTTCGGCCACGAGCGCGGTGCATTCACCGGGGCCAGCAGCCAGCGGCTGGGCCGTTTTGAGCTGGCGGACAAGAGCTCGCTGTTTCTCGACGAAGTGGGCGATATGCCGCTGGAGCTACAGCCGAAACTGCTGCGCGTTCTGCAGGAGCAGGAGTTTGAACGTCTTGGCAGCAACAAGCTTATCCAGACTGACGTGCGGCTGATTGCCGCCACCAACCGCGACCTGAAAAAAATGGTCGCCGACCGCGAGTTTCGCAGCGATCTCTACTATCGCCTGAACGTCTTCCCGATCTTCCTGCCGCCGCTGCGCGAGCGCCCGGAAGATATTCCCCTGCTGGTCAAAGCGTTTACCGCCAAGATCGCGCGTCGGATGGGGCGAAACATCGACAGCATTCCTGCCGAGACGTTACGTACCCTTTCATCAATGGAGTGGCCCGGCAACGTGCGCGAGCTGGAAAACGTCATCGAGCGTGCGGTGCTGCTGACGCGCGGCAATGTGCTGCAGCTCTCCCTTCCTGAAGTGACGCTGCCTGACGTGACCGTACCCGCCGCCGAGACGGCGAAAGAGGGAGAAGATGAATATCAGCTTATTATGCGCGTACTCAAAGAGACCAACGGCGTGGTCGCCGGGCCAAAAGGTGCCGCCCAGCGTTTAGGGTTAAAACGCACTACCCTGCTGTCGCGCATGAAGCGTCTCGGGATCGACAAAGAGAGCCTGGTTTAAGCCCCCAATCCGGCGGTGTTTTTCTGGCACCGCCTTTCGTTACCCTGCGCAATTGTCCCTCATTGACACAAAATCGTTTCCTCTGTATAAAATTCCGCCTTAATAATGAGTTTCATTTGCATCAATAATAATATTAATCAAGGGTAGCGTTTCATGAAGAAGGTCATCTGCGCGTTAGGCCTGGCGGTTGCGTCGGTCAGTTCTGCTCTGGCAACCACATATCCTCTGACGATTGAAAACTGTGGCTATAAAGAGACATTCACCAAAGCCCCGGAACGCGTCGTGGCTCTGGGTCAGAATACCGTCGAAATTCTGCTCCTGCTGGGGCTGGAAGATAAGGTGAAGGCCAGCGCCTTCTGGCCGACGAAAGTGCTGCCTCAGCTGGCGGAACAGAACGCAAAAATCAAAACCCTGACGGTTGAAATCCCTACCCTTGAATCCGTGCTTGCGCAAAATCCCGACTTTGTCCCCGCGCAGTCACCGCTGCTGCTGGGGCCAGAAAGCAAGGTCGCAAAACGCGACGATCTGATGACCCTGGGCGTGAACAGCTACGTGTCCCCGGGCATGTGTGCGACCAAAAAAGCCACCGGCGATATGTACGGCAGCCGCCAGAAACTGTGGGATATGACGTATCTCTATCAGGAGATTGAGGATTTCGCCAAAATCTTTAACGTTGAAGACCGCGGTCAGGCCGTGATTGCCGATTTCAAAAAACGTGAGGCTGACCTGCGCCAGGAATTCAGTAAAAACAAAAAAGATCTCTCCTTTGTTTTCTGGTTCTCAAGCTCCTCCCCTTCTGCGGACGCCTACGTAGGCGGTAAAAATAGCCCCTCCGGGTTTATCGCCAGCCTGATGGGCGGGCATAACGCCATCACCTCCGAGACCGAATGGCCAACCGTGGGCTGGGAAAGCATTATTGCCGCCAATCCGGATGTGATTGTGGTCTCGAGCCTGGATCGCAACCGCTGGGCGCTGGATAACGCGGAAGAGAAAATCAAATTCCTGAAAAGCGATCCGGCCGTCAGCCAGCTGGACGCGGTGAAAAAAGGCCATATCGTGGTGATGGACGGTCAGGCCATGAACCCGACAATTCGCACGATTTACGGGGCTGAGCAGGTTGGCGAACAGCTCAGAAAACTGGGGCTGAACTGATGACCACCGCTGTCCTTCAGGCCAGGCAGAGCCTGGTTCTGACGACCTCGTGTTTGCTCGCCTTTGTCCTGCTATTTCTGGTTATCGCGCTGAGCGTCAGCGTCGGCGAGCTGTCCATCCCGCTGGATAACGTGTTTTACGCCATCAGCAATAAAATGGGGCTCACCGATGTTCCGCTCACTCGCATCTATGAGAGCGTGATCTGGGACTTCCGCCTGAGCCGCGCGCTGGTGGCGGCCTGCTGCGGCGCAGGTCTGGCCATCTGCGGGGCCGTATTGCAGAGCCTGCTGAAGAACGCGCTGGCGGAACCCTACGTGCTCGGCGTGTCCGCGGGCGCGTCGACCGGGGCGGTTTCTGTCGTCGTATTGGGGATCGGCACCGGTGCGGTGTCGCTCTCTGCCGGGGCCTTTGCCGGGGCGTTCGCCGCGTTTGCGTTTGTCGCGTTTCTGACGAACGGGGCGCGCGGCGGGAATGAACGTACGATTCTGGCAGGCGTCGCCGCCTCACAGCTTTTTAACGCCATTACCGCCTACACCATTAGCACCTCCGCCAGTGCCCAGCAGGCGCGCGACGTGATGTTCTGGCTGCTGGGCAGCTTCAGCGGCGTACGCTGGCCTGAATTCCAGCTGGCACTGGTCGTGGTGCTGATTGGGTTAGCCGTGTGCCTCTACTATTCCCGGGCGCTGGATGCCTTTACGTTCGGCGATGACGCCGCCGCGTCGCTGGGCATTGCCGTTCCCTGGGTGCGCCTGGCGCTCTTTACCACCACCGCGCTGATTACCGCAACTATCGTCAGCATGGCGGGGTCAATCGGCTTTGTTGGGCTGGTGGTGCCGCACGTCATGCGTTTCCTGTTCGGGCCGCTGCACCGCACGCTGCTGATTGCCAGCGCGCTGGCAGGCGCGATCCTGATGGTGCTGGCAGACATTGCCTCGCGCATGCTGATTGCGCCGCAAAGCCTGCCCGTCGGCGTGGTCACCGCGCTGGTTGGCGTTCCGTTCTTTGCCGTGATTATCTACCGCTCAAGGAATAAGTGATGAGCATCTGCGCTGAAAATATTACCTGGAAGGTCGGCAAAAAAGTCATCGTTAATGACGTCTCGCTGAAGGTTTCCCGGGGCGAAACGGTAGGACTGCTTGGACCTAACGGCTGCGGTAAATCGTCTCTTTTACGTATCCTCGCGGGGCTGCGGCGCCCGGATGCGGGCTGTGTGACGCTGGACGGCCAGGACATCTCTCGTATTGCCAAAAAGCAGCTGGCCCGCCGGGTCGCCTTCGTGGAGCAGCACGGCATGACTGACGCCAACATGCGCGTGCGCGACGTGGTCAAACTCGGGCGGATTCCGCACCACTCCGCCTTTTCCAACTGGAGCACGCACGATGACGAAACCGTCACCGCCGCTCTGCAGCGCGTGGATATGCTGGATAAAAGCGACCAGGGGTGGCTGAGCCTCTCCGGCGGCGAGCGCCAGCGCGTCCACATTGCCCGCGCGCTGGCCCAGACCCCGACGGAAATCCTGCTGGATGAACCAACAAACCACCTGGACATTCATCATCAGATGCAGCTGATGCAGTTGATCAGCGAATTACCGGTCACCAGCATTGTCGCTATCCACGATCTCAACCACGCCTCGATGTTCTGCGACTCGCTGATTGTGATGCAGAAAGGCCAAATTGTGGCGACGGGGACACCGCAGGACATCCTGTCCGAGTCGTTGCTCTGGGACGTCTTCCGGGTCAAAACCAAAATCGAGATCTCGCCGTTCCATGGCAAAAAACACATTCACTTTATCGTTTAGGGGCGAGTGACCAACGATGCCCCTACGCCCTGCCACCACGCTCTGGCCGCCCGTTTTACTGGGTAGCCAGTTTGTTTTTAACATCGGCTTTTACGCCGTTGTCCCCTTCCTGGCGATATTCCTGCGCGACGATATGCTGCTCTCCGGCGGGCTGATCGGGCTGATCCTCGGCCTGCGCACGTTCTCTCAGCAGGGGATGTTTATCGTCGGCGGCGCGCTCTCGGACCGGTTTGGCGCGAAAATCGTTATCCTGAGCGGGTGCATTATTCGCGTCGCGGGGTATCTACTGCTGGCGCTTGGAGAATCGCTGTGGCCGATTATTCTGGGCGCGTGCCTGACGGGGGTGGGCGGCGCGCTGTTTTCTCCCTCTATTGAGGCATTGCTGGCGAAAGCAGGCACGCACAGCGAGGCGAAAGGTAAACGAAGCCGGGCGGAGTGGTTCGCGCTGTTTGCGGTCTGCGGGGAACTCGGTGCGGTACTGGGCCCGGTTGCCGGCGCCCTGCTCACCGGCCTGGGCTTTCGCCAGGTGGCGCTGGCGGGCGCTGGCGTCTTTCTCGTTGCGCTGGTGGTTCTCTACTTTTGCCTGCCCGCGTCACGCCACGCCGCGCGGACGCTGAAGCTCGTTCCCTGGTGGACGACGTTCCGCCAGCCCCGCTTTGTCGCCTTTATCATTGCCTATAGCTCGTGGCTTTTAAGCTATAACCAGCTCTATCTGGCGCTGCCGGTAGAGATCCAGCGCGCCGGCGGTAACGAGAAAGATCTCGGCCCGCTTTTTATGCTGGCCTCTGTACTGATTGTTGCTTTACAGCTGCCGCTGGCGCGATTCGCCCGCCGCGTGGGCGCGGTGAGGATCCTGCCGGTGGGCTTTTTATTCCTCTCCGCCGCCTTTGCAAGCGTGGCAATGTTTGCGCCGACGGCACCGCCTGAGGGCTGGCTGCGCCTGCTGCCGTCGGTCTGTTTCGTGACGCTGTTGACGCTGGGACAGATGCTGCTGGTACCCTCGGCTAAGGACCTGGTCCCCCGGTTTGCCGAGGAGTCCACGCTGGGGGCGCACTACGGCGCACTCGCCACCGCCGGAGGCATTGCGGTACTGGCCGGGAATTTGCTGTTTGGCAGCCTGCTGGATCGCGCGCTGGTGCCCTCAACGCAGGCGATGCTCCCCTGGCTGCTGCTGGCCCTCTTCCCGCTCTGCAGCGCGCTGGCCCTTAACGTGATTTGCCGCCCGCTCAGAAGCTGAACCGGTCACTTTTTCGGACGATACTTTTCCGGCAGTTCCGGTACGGGACGACGGTCATCCATCAGATGGCGGACGGTCAGAATGGGGTGACGCCAGAGCATTCGCGGGCCTGCCCAGCGCATAATCTGCTTCATCTCTTCGCGTTTTGCAGGCTGGTAGCAGTGGACCGGACACTGTTTACAGGCGGGCTTTTCCTCCCCGAAAACGCATTTATCCAGACGCTTATCGGCATAGGCATTTAGCGCCTGATAGTGCCCCTCTTCCACAGAGGCCTGAGGACACTGCTTCTGATACAGCGCGATCATTTTCGCGATGGTCTCTTTTTCGCGTGAAATTCGTTTACCGGACATAGCGACTTACCGAACAATAAAGTGCAAAAATAATACACCTTTCAATGCGGGATTTCAGTTATTGCATGTCGTTTTCTGAAGCCTGATTCCAGTTTTAGCCCTGCAAGGCTCGAGCATCACTGGTATTTTATACAGGCATCAGTAATGACTTTTATCCGTGTTGTCGGGAGACCCTATGCAAGAACTCGCTATCAACAAACCCTATCGCCATTTAACAGTGGGATATTTCAGAAAACGCCATGAAGACCGCAATACCAAGATACCGAAGCGCTACAGCGTGCATGCGGCGCTGAGCTTAAAAGGTGACTGGCTTGAAAAGGCAGGGTTTACCACCCACTCCCGGGTGCGAGTGGGCGTAGAGCATGGAAAAATCGTCATTGAGCTCATGTCGGAAGATGCCTCGTAAAGCGGCGACATTTTTCTGCGCCGTACCTTTTTTTCATGCGACAATAGAAGGAACAAACGGCCACTGAGCCGCTCAAAACGGTTTATATTCAAAGAAATGGACATCATAACTCCATGAGCACACTCGACAATTTCGACGCACATACGCCGATGATGCAGCAGTATCTGAAGCTGAAGGCACAGCATCCGGAAATCCTGCTGTTCTATCGTATGGGCGATTTTTACGAGCTGTTTTATGACGATGCCAAACGCGCATCGCAGCTGCTCGACATCTCGCTGACCAAACGTGGCGCATCGGCTGGTGAACCCATTCCAATGGCCGGTATTCCGCACCACGCGGTAGAAAACTACCTGGCGAAACTGGTGAATCAGGGCGAGTCTGTTGCCATCTGCGAACAGATCGGCGATCCCGCGACCTCAAAAGGTCCGGTGGAACGCAAGGTCGTGCGCATCGTCACGCCGGGCACCATCAGTGATGAAGCCCTGCTTCAGGAGCGCCAGGATAACCTGCTGGCCGCGCTATGGCAGGACGGCAAAGGCTTTGGCTACGCGACGCTGGACATCAGTTCCGGGCGTTTTCGTCTGAGTGAACCGGCCGATCGTGAAACGATGGCTGCCGAACTGCAGCGCACCAACCCGGCAGAACTGCTCTACGCCGAAGATTTCGCCGAAATGGCGCTGATTGAAGGTCGTCGCGGGCTGCGCCGCCGTCCGCTCTGGGAATTCGAAATTGATACCGCGCGCCAGCAGCTGAATCTGCAGTTTGGCACCCGCGATCTGATTGGCTTTGGCGTTGAAAATGCCCCGCGCGGGCTGTGCGCGGCTGGTTGCCTCCTGCAGTACGTAAAAGATACCCAGCGCACCGCCCTGCCGCATATCCGCTCTATCACCATGGAGCGCCAGCAGGACAGCATCATCATGGATGCCGCCACGCGCCGTAACCTGGAGATCACCCAGAACCTGGCGGGCGGCGTAGAAAATACGCTCGCGTCGGTCCTCGACAGTACGGTCACGCCAATGGGCAGCCGTATGCTGAAACGCTGGCTGCATATGCCGATTCGCGATACCGCTACGCTGGTTTGCCGTCAGCAGACGATTGCCGCCCTGCAGGATCGCTATACCGAGCTGCAGCCGGTCCTGCGTCAGGTGGGCGATCTGGAACGTATCCTGGCCCGTCTGGCGCTGCGCACGGCGCGACCGCGCGATCTGGCGCGGATGCGTCATGCTTTCCAGCAGCTGCCGGAACTGCGTGCGCAGCTGAGCGACGTTGACAGCGCGCCGGTACAGAAACTCCGCGAAACCATGGGCGAATTTACCGAACTCCGCGAGCTGCTTGAACGCGCCATTATTGATGCGCCTCCGGTTCTCGTACGTGATGGCGGCGTGATTGCCCCGGGCTACAACGAGGAGCTGGACGAATGGCGCGCGCTGGCCGACGGCGCGACGGACTACCTTGATAAGCTGGAGATCCGCGAGCGCGAACGTCTTGGTCTCGACACCCTGAAGGTGGGGTATAACGCGGTTCACGGTTACTACATTCAAATCAGCCGCGGGCAGAGCCACCTGGCGCCGATTCACTACGTGCGCCGCCAGACGTTGAAAAACGCTGAACGCTACATCATTCCCGAGCTGAAAGAGTACGAGGACAAAGTTCTCACCTCGAAAGGCAAAGCGCTGGCGCTGGAAAAACAGCTCTATGAAGAGCTGTTTGACATGCTGATGCCGCACCTGGCCGACCTGCAGCTGAGCGCCAGCGCGCTGGCGGAACTGGACGTGCTGGTGAACCTGGCCGAACGCGCGGAAACGCTGAACTACACCTGCCCGACCTTTACCGACAAGCCCGGCATTCGCATTACCGAAGGCCGTCACCCGGTGGTCGAGCGGGTGCTGAACGAACCGTTCATCGCCAACCCGCTGAGCCTGTCGCCGCAGCGAAGAATGCTGATCATTACCGGTCCGAACATGGGCGGTAAGAGTACCTATATGCGTCAGACGGCGCTGATTGCCCTGCTTGCCTATATCGGCAGCTACGTTCCGGCGCAAAACGTGGAGATTGGCCCCATCGACCGTATCTTTACCCGCGTCGGGGCTGCGGACGATCTGGCGAGCGGCCGCTCAACCTTCATGGTCGAGATGACCGAAACGGCCAACATTCTGCATAACGCGACGGAGCACAGCCTGGTGCTGATGGACGAAGTCGGACGCGGAACGTCAACCTACGATGGTCTGTCGCTGGCCTGGGCCTGTGCGGAAAGCCTCGCGAATAAAATCAAGGCCATGACGCTGTTCGCCACCCACTACTTCGAGCTGACGCAGTTGCCGGAGAAAATGGAAGGCGTGGCTAACGTCCACCTTGATGCGCTGGAGCACGGCGACACCATCGCCTTTATGCACACGGTGCAGGATGGCGCGGCAAGCAAGAGCTATGGTCTGGCCGTTGCGGCGCTGGCCGGGGTACCGAAAGAGGTGATCAAGCGCGCGCGTCAGAAACTGCGTGAGCTGGAAAGCCTGTCACCGAATGCGGCGGCGACGCAGATCGATGGTACGCAGATGTCGCTGCTGGTGCCAGCGGAAGAGACATCGCCTGCTGTGGAAGCGCTGGAGAACCTCGATCCGGATTCCCTGACGCCGCGTCAGGCGCTGGAGTGGATTTATCGGTTGAAGAGTCTGGTTTAGTTTTCTGCGGTCTGTTTTGTCGGGTGGCGGCTTCGCCTTACCCGACCTACAAAACCGTAGGCCCGGTAAGCGCAGCGCCACCGGGCAAAAGGCCGCACAATATTATCGCCCGGTAAGCGCAGCGCCACCGGGCTTTTTTTTAGAGCAGCGGCGGGATTGTCGGCACCTGCGGCGCCTCGTCAATATCCTTCTGCGTCATGCGGAACGCTTCCGGGTAGTGCTCGCGGCTGGTACGACGCAGCGGTTCGGTATCGCGCCAGGTATACAGACAATGCTGGCACTGGTAAACGGTCCAGACCCCTTTCACCGGTGACGTCGCCATCACTTCAATATGCTCATCGGCACAACGTGGACAAATCATCTTTTCCTCCTTATTGGCGTGCAGCCAGCATCGCGGTCAGTTTTTCAGCCCAGGCTTTGGTTTCGGGAAGATCCTGAACCGGCTGGCTATAGTGGCCCCGGGTGTCCGGTGCGACAGGCGTGGTCGCATCAATAATCAGTTTGTCGGTAATGCCCGCCGGGCTGGATCCCGGATCGAGTTCAAGCACCGACATGTTCGGCAGCTGCACCAGATCCCCTGCCGGGTTGACCTTCGATGACAGCGCCCACATCACCTGCGGAAGGTTGAACGGGTCGACATCCTCATCCACCATGATCACCATCTTCACGTATCCCAGGCCGTGCGGCGTGGTCATGGCGCGCAAGCCAACCGCGCGGGCGAAGCCGCCGTAACGCTTTTTGGTGGAGATGATCGCCAGCAGGCCGTGGGTGTACATCGCGTTTACCGCCTGCACTTCCGGGAACTCCGCTTTCAGCTGCTGGTAGAGCGGCACGCAGGTGGCTGGCCCCATCAGATAATCAATCTCGGTCCACGGCATGCCGAGGTAAAGGGATTCGAAAATCGGTTTGGTGCGGTAAGAAACTTTGTCGATACGCACAACCGTCATGTTACGGCCACCGGAGTAGTGGCCGGTAAACTCGCCGAACGGCCCTTCAATTTCGCGCTTACGGCCTTCAATCACCCCTTCCAGGATCACTTCAGAACCCCAAGGCACGTCAAAGCCGGTCAGCGGCGCGGTGGCAATCGGGTACGGGCTTTCACGGAGCGCGCCGGCCATTTCATATTCCGACTGATCGTATTTCAGCGGCGTCGCGCCCATCAGGGTGATGATCGGGTCGTTGCCCAGCGTAATCGCAATCGGCAGGTCTTCGCCGCGCTCTTCCGCTTTGTGCAGATGCAGGGCGATATCGTGCATCGGCACCGGCTGCAGGCCGAGCTTGCGCTTGCCCTTCACTTCCATGCGGTAGATGCCAACGTTCTGCTTGCCGAAGTTATCCGGGTCGAGCGGATCGCGCGAGACAACGCACGCTTTGTCGAGATAAAAACCACCGTCCCCGTCGTTCAGGCGGAACAGCGGCAGGATGTCGAACAGGTTAATGTCTTCACCGTCCACCGTATTCTGCGCCCAGGCCGGGTTGGCGCGGCGCTCTGGCGCAATCGGGAATTTATCCCAGCGGCGAATAAACTCGTCGATCTGCTTTTTCACCGGCGTGTTCGCAGGCAGCCCCATCGAAATAGCGTGATTTTGCCAGGAGCCGATGGTGTTCATCACCACGCGGGCATCGGTAAAGCCGCGAATATTGTCGAACCACAGCGCGGGTGCGCCGTCACCGATGCGGCCGGTCGCGTTGGCTGCCGCCGCCAGATCCGGCTCGGCGTTTACCTCTTCCTCAATTTTCAGCAGTTGCCCTTGCTCATCGAGCGCCTGCAGGAAGCTTCTCAGATCATCAAATGCCATCTTTATTCTCCTGTGAAAAATGTTTCGCCTCCCGCAACCCGTTCCAGCGACGCGCCTTTTTATGCTCCAGGCCAAACTGGTCGAGCACGCGGGTCACAATATGCTGGGTAATGTCATCGGCGGTTTGCGGGTGGTTGTAGTACGCAGGCATGGGCGGCACCATCGCCACGCCCATTCGGGAGAGCGCCAGCATGTTCTCCAGATGAATGGTGCTGAGCGGCGTTTCACGGGGCACCAGCACCAGCTTACGCCCCTCTTTCAGCACGACATCCGCCGCACGGCCCACCAGCCCTTCGGCATAGCCCGCGCGGATCCCGGCCAGCGTTTTCATGCTGCAGGGAATGACGATCATGCCGTCGGTACGAAACGAGCCGGAGGAGATGGTGGCGGCCTGGTCAGCCGGGCTGTGGACGACGTCAGCCAGTGCAGCAACGTCCTGGGCGGTGTAAGGCGTTTCCAGCTCAATGGTGGTTTTTGCCCACTTCGACATCACCAGATGCGTCTCTACTTCCGGCATTTCCCGCAGCGCCTGCAGCAGCGCCACGCCCAGCGGAGCACCCGTCGCCCCCGTCATTCCCACGATCAATCTCATTCATCACCTCAATCAATTTGTTCGTGTACGAACATTGTAGGTAAACTACTCCCGGATTGTTTTTCTGACAAGATTGTTCGTACACGATCACACAAAATGCTAAAAAATGCCGCATTATCATCCTGGACTTTAGCGGCTATCATAGGGGGTGATTTTTTCTGTCGGAGTGTTCATGGAACTAAGACAAGAGGCGTTCCACCTGTTACGTCAGCTTTTTCAACAGCATACCGCGAAGTGGCAACATGCCCTGCCGGAACTGACCAAGCCGCAGTATGCGGTGATGCGCTCGATTGCCGAGCATCCGGGCATTGAACAGGTGGCATTGACTGAAGTCGCGGTCAGCACGAAAGCGACCCTGGCGGAAATGCTGAGCCGCATGGAGGCGCGCGGGCTGGTCAAACGCGAGCACGACCCTGCGGATAAGCGCCGTCGCTTTGTCTTCCTCACGCCAGAAGGTGAGGCCCTGCTTGCAGACTGTAAGCCGGTAGGCAATGAGGTTGATGAGGCCTTTTTAGGACGCCTTAACAAGGCCGAGCGGGAGCAGTTCTCTGCGCTCATCAAAAAGATGATGCACGATTAACTCACGCTGGTGCGCATAAAATCGATAAAGGTGCGCACTTTTGCGGGCACATGCCGGGCATCAGGATAGACCGCATAGATCCCCTGCCGCGCAAAGGTATACTCCGGTAAAATCGTCACCAGCGTTCCCGCATCAAGCGCATCGCGCACCAGCCATTCCGGCAGTAACGCCACCCCACCGCCTGCGAGCGCAAAAGCCATAAGGGCCTGAGCGCTGTCGGCAAACAAACGCGGCGCCTTTTTTATCTCCAGCACGTCAGGCGCACCGCGGGCATCTTTCACCTGCCAGCGCAGCGGCGAGGCTAAGCGCTCGTGGATAATCCAGTCGGCCTGCGCCAGCTGCGCAAGCGATTCGATCGGGTTTCTCGCAAGCCACTCGGGCGTCGCGACGGGGAGAATAGAAAAGTGAGAAATCAGTGCGGCGTGGTTGCGCGAATCAACAAGCGTTCCCAGCCGGATGGCCACGTCAAAGCGCTCCGAGATAAGGTCTGCGTGCAGTGACGACGAAACATGTCGGACGCGAAGATCCGTGTGCTGCTGGCTAAACCTGGCCAGCAGCGGCACCACGACCCGGGCGCCATATTCAGGCGTGGTCGTGATCCGCAGCTCGCCGGTGAGCCCCGCATGGTTCGCGCGGACATCATCCTGCAGCCGTTCGGCCTCCTTCAGAAGCGCGACGCTGCGCTGATGAAAAAGCACGCCCGCCTCGGTTAGCGTCAGGCGGCGGGTGGAGCGCAGCAGCAGCGTAACGCCCAGCTCATCTTCAAGCTGGCGGATATTGAAGCTAACCACCGCTTTTGTCAGCCCCATCGCCTCGGCGGCGGCCGTAAAACTGCCGGTGTCGGCCACCGCGATAAACATCTGCGTCCGCTGCAGGTTAATCATCATCTCGCCCTTTACTGTCAAAATATTTTTGACAGTATATCGCGCTTTGTCAGGTTTATCCGTGATGCCCGAGCCGATACGATACGCCACCTCACCGGAGGATCCACCATGACGTATCGCAGCCAAGTTGCCGTTGTTTATCTGCTGGGCTTTTTTCTTGATTTGATCAACATGTTTATTGCCAGCGTCTCCTTTCCGGCGATGGCTCACGCCTTTAACACCACGCCTTCTGCCCTTGCCTGGGTCAGTAACGGCTACATTGCCGGCCTGACGCTGGCGATCCCGTTCAGCAGCCAGCTCTCGCGCCGCATCGGACCAAAACGCGTCATCCTGCTTTCGCTTTTTCTGTTCAGTGCCGCCTCCGCTGCGGCGGGCCTGTCTGCAACGCTTGAAAGTCTGATTGCCTGGCGAGTGCTTCAGGGCGTGGGAGGAGGCTTACTGATCCCCGTCGGACAGGCGCTGACCTGGCAACAGTATAAGCCTCACGAGCGTGCCAGACTCTCCTCGGCGGTGATGCTGGTCGCGCTGCTTGCCCCGGCCTGCTCCCCGGCTATCGGCGGCGTGCTGGTACAGACGCTAGGCTGGCGATGGATCTTTTTCGCCACGCTACCGGTGGCTATCGTGACCTTCGTTCTGGCCTGTCTGTGGCTTAAACACGAAATGCCTGCGATGAACGCGGCCAGACTGCTAAACCTGACCTTGCTCGCGGACCCGCTTTTGCGTTTTTCCATGCTTGTGTATATCTGCGTACCCGGCGTATTTATTGGGGTGAACGTCACGGGCATGTTTTATCTTCAGAACGTGGCGAACATGAGCCCAGCCGCTACGGGCATGCTCATGCTGCCGTGGTCTGTGGCATCGTTTATCGCCATCACGGCAACGGGACGTTATTTTAACCGTATCGGCCCCCGACCCCTGATCGTCATCGGCTGCCTGCTGCAGGCGACGGGCATTCTGCTTTTGATTGACGTCAGTTCGGCTACGCTGTTGCCTGCCGTCGCGTTTGCCCTGATGGGCGCCGGGGGAAGCCTGTGCAGCAGCACGGCTCAGAGCAGCGCGTTTCTGACAACGCGCCGGGACGAGATGCCGGATGCCAGCGCGCTGTGGAATCTCAATCGTCAATTGAGCTTTTTTGCCGGTGCCCTGCTGCTGGCGCAGGTGCTGAACCTGGCGCAGGCGTGGCTGACGCCACACGCCGCCTGGCACGGGATGTTTATTTTTGCCGCAGGCATGACCTTGCTGCCTGTACCGTACGTTTTTCGTCTTAACAATACGCAGGTGCTAAACCCGCTGCGACAGGAGAATTCATGACGCCTTTCGAACACGACATTATCGACCTCCACATTGCGCTTGAAGCATGGTTAGGCAAAGGTGAAGGCGAGGCCGACGCGCTGCTCGCCCGTTTCCGTCGCGATTTTCTGATGATCCCGCCGAGCGGTGTGCAGGTCGACTATAACGGCCTGGCCAGTTTTCTGGAAAAACAGCGCGGAAGCCGTCCCGGGCTGAAAATCGTCATTGACGAATTAACCACGATCCAGAGCGGCGAACGGGGTGCAGTGCTTCACTACCGGGAGACGCAAACCCGGCCAGACCTGCCCGTTAACGTGCGCTGGTCAACCGCGGTGCTTAATCAGGAAGGTGACAAAATAACCTGGCGTCTGCTGCACGAGACGGCGACGCAGCCGTAACACAAAAGAAAAAGGCCCGTCTCACGACGGGCCTTTTTTGACGAAAGGTTGCTTATTCGCGGAACAGCGCTTCGATATTCAGACCTTGCCCCTGCAGGATTTCACGCAGGCGACGCAGACCTTCAACCTGAATCTGACGAACACGTTCACGGGTCAGGCCAATTTCGCGGCCGACGTCTTCCAGTGTCGCAGCTTCATACCCCAGTAAACCGAAGCGACGCGCCAGCACTTCACGCTGTTTGGCGTTCAATTCGAACAGCCATTTGACGATGCTCTGTTTCATGTCATCGTCCTGCGTGGTGTCTTCCGGACCGTTATCTTTTTCATCGGCCAGGATGTCCAGCAGCGCTTTTTCGGAGTCGCCACCCAGCGGGGTGTCAACGGAGGTAATGCGCTCGTTGAGACGCAGCATACGGCTTACGTCATCAACCGGTTTATCGAGTTGTTCGGCAATTTCTTCTGCGCTTGGCTCGTGGTCCAGCTTATGGGACAACTCGCGCGCGGTACGCAGATACACGTTCAACTCTTTGACGATGTGAATCGGCAGGCGAATCGTACGGGTCTGGTTCATAATAGCCCGTTCGATGGTCTGACGAATCCACCAGGTCGCGTAGGTTGAGAAACGGAACCCGCGTTCCGGGTCAAACTTCTCAACTGCGCGGATGAGACCTAAGTTGCCCTCTTCAATCAGATCCAGCAGAGCCAGACCACGATTGCCGTAACGGCGGGCAATTTTCACGACCAGTCGCAGGTTACTTTCAATCATGCGACGACGCGAGGCAACATCACCACGCAAAGCACGACGTGCGAAATAGACTTCTTCTTCGGCCGTTAGCAGTGGGGAGTAACCAATCTCCCCAAGGTAAAGCTGAGTCGCGTCCAGTACACGCTGTGTGGCGCCCTGCGATAACAGCTCTTCTTCAGCCAAATCGTTATCACTGGGTTCCTCTTCTACTAAGGCTTTTTCGTCAAAAGCCTCTACTCCGTTCTCATCAAATTCCGCGTCTTCATTTAAATCATGAACTTTCAGCGTATTCTGACTCATAAGGTGGCTCCTACCCGTGATCCCTGAACGAGACACCCTGGCTGGCATGCCCCGTCAAATTATCGCTGCGGCAAGTACTGCAGCGGGTTTACGGATTTCCCCTTGTAACGAATTTCAAAATGCAAGCGTGTAGAACTGGTTCCGGTGCTACCCATGGTAGCGATTTTTTGCCCCGCCTTAACTTCTTGTTGTTCCCGGACCAGCATTGTGTCGTTATGGGCGTAGGCACTCAGGTAATCATCGTTGTGTTTGATGATGATAAGATTACCGTAACCGCGCAGAGCGTTACCGGCATACACAACGCGTCCATCTGCGGTCGCGATGATAGCCTGTCCTTTACTCCCTGCGATATCGATCCCTTTATTTCCCCCTTCGGAGGAAGAGAAGTTCTCGATAACCTTGCCGTCAGTCGGCCAGCGCCATGCAGAAATCGGCGAACTGGAGGTCATACTGCTGGCAGTCGGTTCAGTAGAGCTAACCACAGGTGCCGTAACCGGTGCTGTGACAGCAGTCGCAGTCCCTTTATTATTCGGCAACATTTTGTTAGCAGTCTGATCACCTGAATCCTCAGAATACGTAATTACAGGTTGTGAAGCAACCACCGTGGTGGATTTTTGTGCAGGCTTAACGCTGTTATTTTGAGCCGTCACATCGGCCGCTGAAACCGTGTTGCCAGGCGTAAGCGGCGTACCCGTCGCGTTGCCCACCTGGAGCGTTTGCCCGACTTCCAGACCGTATGGGGCCTGGACGTTGTTGCGCTGCGCGAGGTCACGGAAATCGTTCCCGGTGATCCACGCAATGTAGAACAGCGTATCGCCGCGTTTCACGGTATAGGTGCTGCCACCGGTGTAGCTGCCTTTCGGAATGTTCCCATACTGGCGGTTATAGACTATGCGGCCGTTTTGGGTCTGAACAGGCTGTTCAACTGGCTGAACCTGCATTGGCTGTGTAACAGGATGTTGCACAGGCTGAATTTGTGGTGTTTGCTGCGGCGCAGCCGTCCCCATTTTAGGTGGCGGCGTGATTAACATTCCGCTGGACGTGTTACCGGAGCCGCTGTTTCCGCCGACGGAACTGACGGGCGCAGGCGCGTTGTTAGAACTTGTACAGCCTGCCAGCCAGAGCGAAACCAGTGATAATGCCGCAACACGGCTGATGGTGAATTTAGGGCTTCCCGCGCTCATTTATCCCCCAGGAATGTGTTAACTACCAGTGACTTAAAATTTACCGTGATGGCACGAATCTTTCGCGCCACACCATACGCTGAATTTGCCTTAATAACCCTGGATAATTCCGAGTCTCAGGCCAACTCCCCCTTCACCAGAGGCACAAAGCGCACGGCTTCCACGGTGTCGATAATAAACTCGCCGCCGCGCCGACGAACGCGCTTCAACAGCTGCTGCTCGTCCCCGACAGGCAAAACCAGAATGCCCCCCTCATCCAGCTGCGACAACAGGGCAGCTGGAATTTCAGGCGGGGCCGCCGTCACGATGATCGCGTCAAACGGGGCGCGAGCCTTCCAACCCTGCCATCCATCACCGTGTCGTGTCGAAACATTATGTAAATCAAGTTGTTTCAGGCGACGACGCGCCTGCCACTGTAAACCTTTAATCCGCTCAACGGAGCATACGTGATGAACGAGATGCGCCAGGATCGCGGTCTGATACCCCGACCCGGTGCCAATCTCCAGCACGCGGGAGTCGGGCGTCAGCTCCAGCAGCTCCGTCATGCGAGCCACCATGTAAGGCTGCGAAATCGTCTGGCCCTGCCCGATGGGCAGCGCCACGTTTTCCCACGCTTTGTGTTCAAACGCCTCGTCTACAAATTTCTCACGCGGAACCAGGGCGAGCGCTTCAAGCACGTGCTCGTCGCGGATCCCCTGCGCGCGTAGTTGTTCCAGAAGAGTTTGTACACGTTTGTTTACCATTGCGCGTTCACTCCTGCGCGATCCAGCCAGCCCGACACCACATCATGCGCTCTATACGCGGTTAAATCTACGTGCAGCGGGGTAACCGAAACATAGCCTTCCTCCACGGCGGCAAAGTCGGTATCCGGACCCGCATCGCACTTATCGCCGGGAGGGCCGATCCAGTAAAGCGTGTTGCCGCGCGGATCCTGCTGCGGGATCACCTGATCGGCAGGATGTCGACTCCCGCAACGAGTGACGCGGATGCCTTTAATTTCATCGAGAGGAAGATCCGGCACGTTGATGTTGAGGATGCGTCCGGTACGCAACGGCTCGCGGCCGAGCGCCCGCAGGATCGAACAGGTCACCGCGGCGGCGGTGTCGTAGTGCGTGTAGCCGTTCAACGAGACCGCCAGCGCCGGGAATCCCAGATGGCGGCCTTCCATTGCGGCCGCCACGGTGCCGGAGTAAATCACGTCATCGCCGAGGTTAGGCCCGGCGTTAATGCCGGAGACGACGATATCCGGACGCGGCCGCATCAGCGCGTTCACGCCCAGAAAAACACAGTCGGTTGGCGTGCCCATCTGTACGGCAATATCGCCATTTTCAAAGGTAAAGGTGCGAAGCGACGACTCCAGCGTCAGCGAGTTAGACGCTCCACTGCGGTTACGATCGGGCGCCACAACCTGCACATCCGCAAACTCACGGAGGTGTTTCGCCAGGGTCTGAATGCCTGGCGCGTGGATCCCGTCATCGTTACTCAGCAATATTCGCATAATCACCCGAGGTGTTGATAAGTTCCCTGACAACACTGGTGGCAAAGCTGCCTGCCGGCAGCCAGAAGCGTAACTCGACGGTCACGTCATCCCACCAGTTCCAGCTTAACTGCTGCGGATAGAGCAGCATCGCGCGGCGTGCCGCGTCGACTTTTTCCCGCACCAGCAAGGACTGCAATTCTGGCGCATCCGCCACGGCTGACTGCTCGGCGGCCAGCGCGTCGCCCTGTGTTCCCCAGTCGCCCGTACCGGGCAACGCGGCGGTGATCAGCAGCCCTTTTGCGTCCACGCGCGACTGGACATCGGCCATCTCTTCGGCCGTTGCCACAAACCAGCTTCCGCGTCCCGCTAATTGTAGCGCATCGCCAACAACAACTTGATTCGCGTCCGGTTTTTTCAGCCTTTCGCTCACAATCTGATTAAACAACGCACTGCGGGCCGCCGACAACCAAAAACTGCGTTTATTCCTGTCACGCACCGGCGCGTCGCTTTGCGCCCAGCGCAGTGCGCCCTGCAGGTTGCTGCCGCCGATGCCAAAGCGCTGCGCGCCAAAGTAGTTCGGTACGCCGCGGTCGCTGATGGCATTCAGGCGTTTTTCAACGTCTTCACGGTCAGTCACTTCGCGCAGCACCAGCGTAAACGCGTTGCCTTTTAACGCGCCCAGACGCAGTTTGCGCTTGTGGCGGGCATATTCCAGTACCTTACAGCCCTCAAGCTCAAATTTGCTTAAATCAGGCATCGCATTGCCGGGAACGCGCGCGCAGAGCCACTGTTCCGTGACGGCGTGTTTATCTTTCTGCCCGGCAAAGCTCACCTCGCGGGCATGAATTTTGAGGAATTTTGCCAGCGCGTCGGCCACAAAGCGGGTATTGCAGCCATTTTTCAGAATACGCACCAGGATATGTTCGCCTTCGCCATCCGGCTCAAAGCCCAGATCCTCGACCACGAGGAAATCTTCAGGGCTGGCTTTCAGCACCCCGTCCCCCTGCGGCTTACCGTGCAGGTATGTCAGGTTGTCAAAGTCTGTCATTTGCTCGCCTTCACCAGCAGCGCCACGGCTTCACAGGCAATGCCTTCGCCGCGACCGGTAAAGCCCAGCTTCTCGGTCGTCGTCGCTTTCACGTTCACGTCGTCCATGTGGCAGCCCAGATCTTCTGCAATAAATACGCGCATCTGCGGAATGTGCGGCAGCATTTTTGGGGCCTGGGCGATAATCGTCACGTCGACGTTGCCAAGGGTATAGCCTTTCGCCTGGATGCGGCGCCACGCTTCGCGCAGCAGTTCACGGCTGTCCGCCCCTTTAAACGCCGGGTCGGTGTCCGGGAACAGCTTGCCGATATCACCCAGTGCGGCCGCGCCCAGCAGCGCGTCGGTCAGCGCATGCAGCGCCACGTCGCCATCAGAATGCGCCAGCAGCCCTTTTTCATAAGGAATGCGCACGCCGCCAATGATAATTGGGCCTTCGCCGCCAAAGGCGTGTACATCAAAACCGTGTCCAATTCGCATTATGCCTTCTCCTGATGGGTCGAACGGGTAAGATAAAATTCCGCGAGCTGTAAATCTTCCGGACGCGTCACTTTAATATTATCAGCACGTCCTTCAACAAGCTCAGGGTGGAAACCGCAGTACTCCAGCGCAGAGGCTTCGTCCGTGATGGTCGCACCTTCGTTAAGCGCGCGCGTTAAGCAGTCGTGGAGTAATTCGCGGGGGAAAAATTGCGGCGTCAGCGCGTGCCATAGATCGACGCGATCGACGGTGTGGGCGATAGCCCGTTTGCCCGGCTCGGCACGCTTCATGGTGTCGCGCACGGGAGCGGCCAGAATGCCGCCCACTTTGCTGGTTTCGCTCAATGCCAGCAGGCGAGCGAGATCGTCCTGATGCAGGCACGGACGTGCCGCGTCATGGACCAGCACCCACGGCGCGTTACCGGCCGCCTGAATGCCTGCCAGCACGGAATCGGCGCGCTCGGCACCGCCATCGACAACGGTAATCTGTGGATGATTTGCCAGCGGGAGCTGCGCGAAGCGCTCATCGCCGGGGCTGATAGCGATGATCGCCCGCGTCACCCGCGGGTGCACCAGCAGCGCCGCCACGGCGTGCTCGAGGATCGTTTTATCGCCAATAGAGAGGTATTGCTTGGGACATTCTGTCTGCATGCGCCGGCCAAAACCTGCGGCCGGCACCACGGCGCATACGTCCGAAAAAGTTACTGCCATGTCGTAATCCTGGGCCTGATTATCGATTGTTTTGTGCTGAGCCCTGATTGCGTTTAGACGCATCCGGAACCAGACGATAAAAGGTTTCGCCCGGCTTAGTCATACTGAGTTCATTGCGTGCGCGTTCCTCAATCGCCTCTTGCCCGCCATTGAGGTCATCAATTTCAGCGAAGAGTTGATCGTTTCGCGCCTTAAGTTTGGCGTTTGTTGCCTGCTGAGCCGCGACGTCATCGCTCACCCGGCTATAGTCGTGCAGTCCGTTCTTACCGAACCACAGCGAATATTGCAGCCAGATTAGCAAAGCCAGCAACAGCAGCGTTAGTTTACCCATCCTGCCCCCTGAAAAACGGCATCATCATCCCAAGACTTCCCCAGAGCACTACGCCGGGGTAACAGAGATGCCGCAACATCGCGGGCAAATGTACCACATTTTTTCCGCAGAATCGTCCTGCTCAATATCGTTACACAGTTGGTTACGGTTTGAATTATGGCTGAAGTTAGCCCATGAGCCACAAAAATAACAGACCAAACATCAGCACCACCGTCACAATCGTGACCACGGTACTGTACAGGAGCTTGCCGTTGAGCAGCGAGTGAAGCGCAATGCCGACGACAACCGCCACGGGCATCAGCGCGAGAAAGAAAGGCCAGGTGTAGAGAAAGAAGAACAGCGTGTTGCCGCCGTAGATAAGAAACGGGATACCCAGCGCCAGCAACCATGAGACGAAGCCAATGATGGCCCCAGGAAATGACCAGGTCGTTTCGTCGTCGGTCGCAAGCGGCTCCGACCCGGTGGTGGTGATGTAATGTTCACTGTTGCGCATAGCTAGTCCTGTGACCGTGACTCATCGTTCGGGAAGACAGCTCCCGAACGATACCGTCTCAGGATCTGATAATATCGTCCCGTCTGAGCAGGTCTAATAATTGGCTTACTAAATTTGTTACCAATTGTTGACCCTCCAGGTGAATTTCAGGCGATTCAGGCGCTTCGTATACCGCGTCAATGCCGGTGAAGTTGCGCAATTCTCCGGCACGCGCTTTTTTGTACAGCCCTTTCGGGTCGCGCGCTTCGCAAACCTCCAGCGGCGTATCCACAAACACTTCGATAAAGCGATCCTGGCCCACGCGTTCGCGCACCATCTGGCGCTCGTCGCGGTGTGGAGAGATAAATGCGGTCAGCACCACCAGCCCGGCGTCGGCCATCAGGCTGGCGACCTCCCCGACCCGACGGATGTTCTCTTTGCGGTCGTCGTCGCTGAACCCTAAATCGCTGCACAGGCCATGGCGCACGTTGTCGCCATCCAGCAGGTACGTGCTTACGCCCTGCTGATGCAATGCCTCTTCCAGCGCGCCCGCCACCGTCGATTTACCCGAGCCGGACAGCCCGGTAAACCACAGCACAACTCCACGGTGACCGTGGAGCTGTTCGCGCTGGGCGACGGTGACCGGATGAGGATGCCAGACGACGTTCTCATCATGGGCAGCCATTACTTGCCTCCCAGCAGATCGCGCGCGCCCCAGTGCGGGAAGTGCTTACGCACCAGCGCGTTCAGTTCCAGCTCAAAGGCGCTGAATTCTGAAGCCGCGGACGCCTGTTCGTTTGGCTCACGGACCATCCCCGCGCCGACGGTGACGTTCGTCAGGCGGTCAATAAAGATAAGCCCGCCCGTCACCGGATTTTGCTGATACGGATCCAGCACCAGCGGTTCGTCAAAGGTCAGATCGACCAGACCAATACCGTTCAGCGGCAACTCGGTGACCTCGCGCTGGGTCAGGTTGTTGATGTCCACCTGGAACTGAATACCGTCCACGCGGGCGCGGGTCTTCTTGCCGGCGATTTTGATGTCGTAGCTCTGGCCCGGCGTCAGCGGCTGTTCCGCCATCCACACCACGTCCACGGACGCGCCCTGCACCGCCGCCAGCGTTTCCTGCGCGTCCACCAGCAGGTCGCCCCGGCTGATATCAATCTCGTCTTTCAGCACCAGCGTAACCGCTTCACCGGCGCCCGCGTCCTGCAGGTCACCGTCGAAGGTGACGATGCGTGCGATGGTCGATTCCACGCCGGATGGCAGCACCTTGACGCGCTGCCCTACCTTCACGGTCCCGGAGGCAATCGTGCCGGAGAAGCCGCGGAAATCAAGGTTTGGACGGTTGACGTACTGCACCGGGAAGCGCATCGGCTGAGTGTCGACCACGCGCTGGATTTCAACCGTCTCCAGCACCTCCAGCAGCGTCGGGCCGCTGTACCACGGCATGTTCGCGCTCTGGGAGGCGACGTTATCCCCTTCCAGCGCCGAGAGCGGCACAAAGCGGATATCCAGGTTGCCCGGCAGCTGTTCGGCAAAGGTCAGGTAGCTCTGGCGGATCTCCTCGAACTTCTCTTCGCTGAAGTTCACCAGATCCATCTTGTTGACCGCCACCACCAGATGTTTGATCCCCAGCAGCGTGGAGATAAAGCTGTGGCGACGGGTCTGATCCAGCACGCCTTTACGGGCGTCGATCAGCAGGATCGCCAGGTCACAGGTCGACGCGCCGGTCGCCATATTGCGGGTGTACTGTTCGTGCCCCGGGGTGTCGGCGATAATAAATTTGCGCTTCTCGGTAGAGAAATAGCGGTAGGCCACGTCAATCGTGATGCCCTGCTCGCGCTCCGCCTGCAGGCCATCCACCAGCAGTGCCAGATCCAGCTTTTCGCCCTGGGTACCGTGACGCTTACTGTCGTTATGCAGGGAGGAGAGCTGATCTTCATAAATCTGGCGCGTATCGTGCAGCAGACGGCCAATCAGGGTACTTTTCCCGTCATCCACGCTGCCGCAGGTCAGAAAACGCAGCAGGCTTTTGTGTTGTTGCGCGTGCAGATACGCTTCCACGCCGCCTTCGTTGGCAATTTGTTGAGCAATAGTGGTATTCATGGCGGCTCCTTAGAAATAACCCTGACGTTTCTTCAGCTCCATGGAGCCTGCCTGGTCGCGGTCAATCACGCGCCCCTGTCGCTCGCTGGTGGTCGACACCAGCATCTCTTCGATGATCTCCGGCAGCGTCTGGGCGTTGGATTCCACCGCGCCGGTCAGCGGCCAGCAGCCGAGGGTGCGGAAACGCACCATCTGTTTTTTGATCACTTCACCCGGCTGCAGGTCGATGCGATCGTCGTCGATCATCATCAGCATGCCGTCACGCTCCAGCACCGGGCGCTCGGCGGCCAGGTACAGCGGAACGATCTCGATGTTTTCCAGATAGATGTACTGCCAGATATCCAGCTCGGTCCAGTTGGAGAGCGGGAAGACGCGGATGCTTTCGCCCTTGTTAATCTGGCCGTTGTAGTTGTGCCACAGCTCCGGACGCTGGTTTTTGGGGTCCCAGCGGTGGAAGCGATCGCGGAAGGAGTAGATACGCTCTTTGGCGCGGGATTTCTCTTCGTCACGGCGCGCGCCGCCGAAGGCCGCGTCAAAACCGTATTTGTTCAGCGCCTGCTTCAGCCCTTCGGTTTTCATGATATCGGTGTGTTTGGCGCTGCCGTGCACGAACGGGTTAATCCCCATCGCCACCCCTTCCGGGTTTTTATGCACCAGCAGCTCGCAGCCGTAGGCTTTCGCGGTACGATCGCGGAACTCGTACATCTCGCGGAATTTCCAGCCGGTGTCCACGTGCAGCAGCGGGAACGGCAGCGTGCCCGGATAAAACGCTTTACGCGCCAGATGCAGCATGACGCTGGAATCTTTACCGATGGAGTACATCATCACCGGGTTAGAAAACTCGGCGGCCACTTCGCGGATAATATGGATACTTTCCGCTTCGAGCTGCCGCAGGTGTGTAAGACGTTTTTGGTCCATAACCGTTCCTTAAGCCAAATTTACAACAGAAGAACCAAAGCCTTCTGTATCGGTTGTGTGCTGAAACCAGGCGAGCGTGCTGTGCAGCTGCACCACTTCCCCCACCACGATCAGGGCAGGCATCGGGGCGTCTTTCGCCAGGGTTGCAAGGTCTTGAAGTGTGCCGACAGCAACATGCTGATCGACGCGCGTGCCGCGAGAAATGACGGCGACGGGGGTCGTCGCCTCGCGACCGTGCTGAATAAGCTGTTCGCTGATGTCCGCCGCCTTCATCGTGCCCATGTATATCGCCAGCGTCTGGCGGCTCTGGGCGAGATGCGACCAGTCGAACGGCGTGCTGTCCGCCTTGTAGTGGCCGGTCACAAAGGTGACGCTCTGGGCGTAATCGCGGTGGGTCAACGGGATACCGGCGTAGGCCGTTACCGCAGAAGCCGCCGTGATGCCGGGCACCACCTGGAACGGAACGCCCGCTTCAGCTGCCGCCTGCAGCTCTTCGCCGCCGCGACCGAAAATGAACGGATCGCCCCCCTTCAGGCGCACCACGGTTTTGCCCGCTTTCGCGGCGTCAATTAGCATCTGGTTGGTGTCGTGCTGCGGCACCGAGTGCTCACCCGCCCGTTTGCCGACGCAGATTTGCTCCGCGTCGCGACGGATCAGCTCGCGCACGCCGTCGGTGACCAGGTGGTCGTAGAACACCACGTCCGCATCCTGCAGCACCTGCAGGCCGCGCAGCGTCAGGAGCCCGGCATCGCCCGGCCCCGCGCCCACCAGAATGATCTCCCCGCCCGTACTGCCGGGGTTATCCAGTTCGTCCTCGAGGATTTTCTGCGCCGCTGTCTCATTACCGGCATGCATCAGGCTGGCAAAGCGGCCGCGAAACACGCGTTCCCAGAAGCGACGGCGTTCCGTCACGCTGGTCAGGCGGGTTTTCAAATGGTTGCGCCAGTAGCTGGCTTTCTCCGCCATGCGCCCGAGGCTGGTCGGCAGCAGCGCTTCGATTTTTTCCCGCAGCACGCGCGCCAGCACCGGTGCGGTACCGCCGGAGGAGATCGCCACCAGCAGCGGCGAACGGTCAACGATCGACGGGAAAATAAACGAGCATAAAGGCTGGTCGTCCACCACGTTCACCAGGCGGTAACGGGCCTGAGCGGCGTCGGAGATCCGCTGGTTCAGTTCACGATCTTCGGTCGCCGCAATTACCAGCACGACGCTGTCGATTTGTGACTCGTGAAAATCTGCCTCTGCAACGACCTGCACCTGCGCCCCTGCGCGCTGCAGAAACGCGATTTTGCGATCGGCGATTTCACCCGTGCCAACCACCAGCACCGGTTTCTCTTTAATCGCAGCAAATAAGGGCAGATAGTCCACAGGCAACAACTCACTAACAACGAGGAATAGAGGGACTATAGGGGGCGGCTTAGACCGAATGAAATTACGAATTGGAATGAGTAGTTACTCAATGGAATAACGCTGTGAAAAAGCTAATACCAAAAAGTGCTTAACGCGCGACATTTCGGGCATTTAAGAACGATTCAAATTGTGTATGGACGATCACAGTTTCATACTAGGCGGGTTATTATTTTGCTCTGTTTTTAAGGACTCACTATGTTTTCCGCAACGCGCCACCGTATTGCTGCCCTGGCGCTCGGCGTTTGCTTTATTCTTCCTGCCCAGGCAAAAAACCAACCTTATGGTGAAATCGCCACTATGCAGGCGCGGCATATTGCCACCGTTTTCCCTGGCCGCATGACCGGATCGCCTGCGGAAATGCTCTCCGCGGACTATCTTCGCCAGCAGTTTGCCGACATGGGTTACCAGAGCGATATCCGATCGTTTCACAGCCGCTACGTCTATACCTCACGCAATAAAACGAAAAACTGGCATAACGTGACCGGCAGTACGGTGATTGCGGCCCACGAAGGCAGCGCAAAAGAGCAAATTATCATTATGGCGCACCTTGATACCTACGCCCCGATGAGTGACGCCGATACGGATAACAATCTTGGCGGGCTGACGCTGCAGGGCATGGACGACAATGCCGCAGGCCTGGGCGTGATGCTCGAACTGGCCGAGCGGATGAAAGATATTCCCACCCAATATGGCATTCGTTTTGTTGCCACCAGCGGTGAGGAAGAGGGCAAACTCGGCGCTGAGAATCTCCTTAAGCGTATGAGCGCTGAGGAGAAGAAAAATACGCTGCTGGTGATCAACCTCGACAACCTGATCGTCGGCGACAAGCTCTATTTCAACAGCGGGCAGAGTACGCCGGGTACCGTGCGGAAACTGACGCGCGACCGGGCGCTGGCGATAGCCCGCAGCCATGGGGTTTATGCCACCAGCAACCCCGGCGGTAACCCGGATTATCCGCGAGGCACAGGCTGCTGCAACGACGGGGAAGTGTTCGATAAGGCGGGCATTCCGGTGCTGTACGTGGAAGCGACGAACTGGGCGCTGGGCAAAAAAGATGGCTACCAGCAGCGGGCTAAATCGAAGGCCTTCCCGGACGGGACGAGCTGGCACAACGTGATGCTGGACAATCAGCAGCACATCGATCGCGCGCTGCCGCAGCGGATTGAGCACCGCAGTCGTGATGTGGTGAAGGTGATGCTGCCGCTGGTGAAGGAGCTGGCGAAAGCGGGGAAAGCCTGAGGCCGTTAAGCCCGGTGGCGGCTACGCCTTACCGGGCCTACATATGGAACGAGCCTTAGTAGGCCCGGTAAGCGCAGCGCCACCGGGCAAAAAGGTTATCACCCTTCGTGCAACCCGCACTCGCGCTTCAGCCCGAAGAATCGCGTCTCTTCTTCCGCCATGCCCGGTTCCCACTTACGCGTGGTGTGGGTATCGCCCACCGACAGATAGCCCTGGTCCCACAGCGGATGGTATTTCAGCCCGTGCTTTTGCAGGTACTGATACACCGTCCGGTTATCCCAGTCGATAATCGGCAGCACTTTAAAGACCCCGCGCTGCACCGCCAGCACCGGTAAGGTTGCCCGGCTGCCGGACTGCTCGCGGCGCAGGCCCGCGAACCACGTCTGGGCATTAAGCTCTTTCAGCGCCCGGTTCATCGGCTCGACCTTGTTGATCTCATTGTATTTCTCAATGCCCTCAACGCCCTGCTCCCACAGCTTGCCGTAGCGCGCCTCCTGCCAGGCCGCGCTTTCCGTCGCGCGGTAGACCTTGAGGTTCAGCCTGAGCTTGTCCGTCAGCTCGTCAATAAACTGGTAGGTCTCCGGGAACAGGTAGCCGGTATCGGTGAGGATCACCGGAATGTCCGGACGGATCTGATTCACCAGATGCAGGCTGACCGCCGCCTGAATACCAAAGCTCGACGAGAGCACATACTCTCCCGGCAGGTTTTCCAGGGCCCACGCCACGCGCCCTTCGGCGTCCAGCTTTTCAAGGTGGGCATTGGTTTCTGCCAGCGCCAGAATACGTTCGACTTTTGGCAGGTCATTAAGGGCGTTTAGATCGAGTACGGACATAATTACCTCTCGTGTTTACTCCCAGAAATCCCTGGCGGGATCGAGCACCGGGCGAATGATGCCCGCACGCACCGTAAAGTCGCCGAAGCCTTCACCCGCTTCGCGCTCTTTCGCCCAGCGCCCGACAAGCTCGTCGATGGAATCAAGAATTTCCGGCTCGGTGATGTTCTCGCGGAACATACGCGGAATGCGCGTGCCGATACGGTTACCGCCCAGGTGCAGGTTGTAGCGCCCCGGCGCTTTCCCCACCAGCCCCAGTTCGGCCAGCATCGCGCGACCGCAGCCGTTCGGGCAGCCCGTCACGCGCATAACAATATGCTCGTCCGGAATGCCGTGTTTTTCCAGAATCGCTTCTACCTTGTCAGTGAATGACGGCAGGAAACGTTCCGCTTCCGCCATCGCCAGCGGACAGGTCGGGAACGACACGCAGGCCATTGAGTTTTCACGCTGCGGCTTCACCGCATCCATCAATCCATGTTCGCGCGCCAGCTTCTCGATCTTCGCCTTCTGGCTTTCCGGCACGCCGGCAATGATCAGGTTCTGGTTAGCCGTAATGCGGAACTCGCCCTTATGGATCTTCGCAATTTCCAGCAGGCCGGTTTTCAGCGGACGCCCCGGATAATCCAGAATACGGCCGTTTTCGATAAACAGCGTCAGGTGCCATTTATTGTCGATACCCTTCACCCAGCCAATGCGATCGCCGCGACCGGTGAATTCGTAAGGGCGGATCGGCTCAAACTTGATGCCCGCGCGACGCTCCACTTCCGCTTTGAACGTCTCCACGCCCACGCGCTCCAGGGTATATTTGGTTTTCGCGTTTTTACGGTCGGTACGGTTACCCCAGTCGCGCTGGGTCGTCACCACCGCTTCCGCCACGGCCAGCGTGTGCTCCAGCGGCAGGAAGCCGAACTCGCTCGCGGTACGGGCGTAGGTTTTCTTGTTACCGTGTTCGATGGACAGGCCGCCGCCCACCAGCAGGTTAAAGCCGACCAGCTTGCCGTTTTCGGCAATCGCCACGAAGTTCATGTCGTTGGCGTGCAGGTCGATATCGTTCTGCGGCGGGATCACTACCGTGGTTTTAAACTTACGCGGCAGGTAGGTCTGGCCGAGGATCGGTTCTTCGTCCGTAGTCGCGACTTTTTCCTGATCGAGCCAGATCTCCGCATAGGCGCGGGTGCGCGGCAGCAGGTGCTCGGAGATCTTCTTCGCCCACTCGTACGCTTCGGCATGCAGCTCGGACTCATACGGGTTCGAGGTGCAGAGCACGTTACGGTTCATGTCGTTGGCGGTCGCCAGCGCGTCCAGCCCAACGGAGTGCAGCATCTGGTGCACCGGCTTGACGTTCTTCTTCAGAATGCCGTGGAACTGGAAGGTCTGACGGTTGGTCAGACGGATGCTGCCGTAGATCGTGTTTTCACCGGCAAACTTGTCGATCGCCTGCCACTGTTTGGTGGTAATCACCCCACCCGGCAGACGGCAGCGCAGCAGCATCGCGTGACGCGGCTCCAGCTTCTGCTCTGCACGCTCGGCGCGGATGTCGCGGTCGTCCTGCTGGTACATGCCGTGGAAACGGATCAGCAGGAAGTTGTCGCCTTTGAAACCGCCGGTGAGACCGTCATTCAGATCTTCAGCAATGGTGCCACGCAGATAGTTGCTTTCCAGCTTCATGCGCTCGGCGTCTGTCAGTTTACCTTCGACCACCAGTGGCCCTGGATGTTTTTCGCTCATTAGTAGACATCTCGCTGATAACGGCGCTCAACGCGCAGCTCACTTAAAAATTCATCCGCCGCTTCGGCATCCATACCGCCGAATTCGGCAATCACTTCCAGCAAAGTCTGCTCAACGTCTTTCGCCATGCGATTAGCGTCGCCGCAGACATAAATGTGGGCACCGTCATTGATCCAGCGCCACAGCTCTGCGCCCTGTTCGCGCAGTTTGTCTTGTACGTATACTTTTTCTTTCTGGTCGCGGGACCAGGCCAGATCGATGCGGGTCAGTACGCCTTCTTTGACGTAGCGCTGCCACTCCACCTGGTAGAGGAAATCTTCCGTAAAGTGCGGGTTGCCGAAGAACAGCCAGTTTTTACCCGGTGCGCCATCCGCCGCACGCTGCTGCATGAAGGCGCGGAACGGCGCAATGCCGGTGCCCGGGCCAATCATGATGACCGGCGTTTCCGGGTTTGCAGGCAGGCGGAAGTTGTCGTTGTGCTCGATAAAGACGCGCACTTCGCCCTCTTCTTCCACGCGGTCTGCCAGGAAGCCCGATGCCCCACCCGTACGGGCGCGGCCTTCGATGTCGTAGCGCACCACGCCGACGGTGATATGCACTTCGCTCTCCACCTCGGCCTGAGACGAGGCAATGGAGTACAGGCGTGGGGTCAGCGGACGCAGCAGGCCGATCAGCGCATCGGCATCCAGCTGAGCCGGAGAGAAGCGCACCATATCGACAATTGGCGTCGTCGCGGCGTAATGCTGCAGCTTCGCCTTGTCGCCCACCAGCGGCAGCAGGGATTCGCTGCGCGTTAAGGTGGCATAATTTTCGACGATATTCGGGGTATTAACCGTCAGCTCAAAATGCCACTGCAACGCTTCAGAAAGCGGCTGCGTTTTGCCGTCAACGGTGACGGGCTCGTCGCCTTTCAGCCACAGCAGCTCAACCAGCTCTTTCACCAGCGCCGGATCGTTCTGATACCAGACGCCCAGCGCATCGCCAGGCTGATAGCGCAGGCCCGAGTCGCCGAGATCGATTTCGATATGGCGAACGTCTTTTTCGGAATCGCGGCCGGTAATTTTCTGGTTCACCGACAGGCTCGCCGCCAGCGGCGCCTCTTTGGTGTACGGGCTGGTGTGGATGTCGTTAACAGCACCCGTCGCGGTGAACGCGGCCTGGGCTGACGTCTCTTTCGGCACGCGCGCTTTTAGCACGTCAACGATGCGGGCACGCCATTCAGCGGCGGCGGCCTGGTATTCGACATCCGCGTCAACGCGGTCCAGCAGGCGCTCTGCGCCCAGCTCCGCCAGCCTGCTGTCGAAGTCTTTGCCGGACTGGCAGAAGAATTCATAGGAGGTATCGCCCAGGCCAAAGACGGCAAACGCCGTGCCATCCAGCTTCGGCGCTTTTTTCGAGAACAGGAACTTATGCAGCGCCACCGCTTCTTCAGCGGGTTCACCTTCACCCTGCGTAGAAGCCACCACCACCAGCAGTTTTTCTGACGCGATTTGCTTAAATTTATAATCCCCTGCGTTGACCAGGTTCACGTTCAGCCTGGCGGCCAGCAGGTCGTCACGCAGCGCTTCGGCCACGCGGCGGGCGTTACCCGTCTGCGAGGCGGAAATCAGGGTAATGGCCGGAATTTCTACGGCCGTGGCCGGTGCACCCGCCACAGCGCCAGGCTGCTGATTAAGCATTCCCCAGAAATAACCGGAGACCCAGGCAAGCTGAGTGGGAGAAAAATCAGAGGTGGCAGCCTGAAGGCGCGCCAGCTGCTCCGGGTTCAGGGGAAGCAAGTTTGAAGGTGGGGCCTGTGTTGTCATGCGTCGTTATGTTCCAGTAGCCAAGCGGACTTTAAGCGAATAAATCCAAACTGAAGATAAGGTTAACGGCGAGGATAATAACAATTAAAGAAGGGATGGAAATAATAAATAACCAAATGGACTAACCTGTTTTGGTTGTCATGCTTAGCGATAAAACCGATTAAATAATTATTTGAAATATAAGAACAAATAGCGATAAACACCCCGTATACGAGGCGGTTGCCGCTCAGAGCCGTTTTAGTTAATGCTAAAAATTGTGCTTTCCGGTACTATGCGGCGGTTTTTTCCGCATTACTGAGAGCGATCATGTCCACCACACTGTTTAAAGATTTCACCTTCGAAGCCGCCCACCACCTTCCGCATGTCCCTGAAGGGCATAAATGTGGCCGTCTGCACGGGCATTCGTTCATGGTGCGTCTTGAGATCACCGGTGAAGTTGATCCGCATACCGGTTGGATCATGGATTTTGCCGAGCTGAAGGCGGCGTTTAAGCCGACCTACGATCGTCTGGATCACTACTACCTGAATGAGATCCCGGGCCTTGAAAACCCGACCAGCGAGGTGCTGGCAAAATGGATTTGGGATCAGATGAAACCGCGGGTACCGCTGCTGAGCGCGGTGATGATCAAAGAGACCTGTACGGCAGGCTGCGTGTATCGCGGCGAGTGATGCTTGCCGGGTGGCGGCTTCGCCTTACCCGGCCTACAATCGCCTCGAAACCCAGGCCCGGTAAGCGCTCGCGCCACCGGGCTTTTTTTCAGGCGATATTCAGATACTTGTGCGTCTGCATCGACAGGCGCCAGTTGCGCGCAATACAGGTTTCAATGCACAGGCGCGTTGCATCGTCTTTCTGGCTGATAGGCTGCAGGGCAATGACCCGCTGCTTTTCGTCCGTCAGCGTGGCCAGCAGTTCATCCAGCGCTTCGATATCACGCACGCGTCCTACCGGGTGCTTAATCTCATCCGCGCGCTCCAGCGCCTGAGACAGCACGTCATACCCGCCGCGCATATTCACTTTTGGCGATACCGTCACCCAGGTAGAGTGTGAACAGCGCACTTCATGGGTGCCGCTGGTCTCGATCTGGCAGCTGTAGCCGTTCTTTTCGAGCAGCTCGGTCAGCGGCGTCAGATCGTGGATGCAGGGTTCACCGCCGGTGATCACCACGTGACGCGCCGTCCAGCCCTGACGACCAATGATGGCGAGCAGATCTTCGGCACTGCCCGCGCCCCACTTATCGCTCTCTTTGGTTTTCGCCAGAATGCTAAACAGCGACACTTCCCGATCTGCGAGCTTATCCCACGTATGTTTGGTATCACACCAGGCACAGCCAACCGGGCATCCCTGTAAACGAATGAAAATAGCGGGAACGCCGGTAAAGTAACCCTCGCCTTGCAGGGTCTGGAACATCTCGTTAATCGGGTACTGCATAGTCATCTCAGTAAAGGGGATAAACGATAAGTATCGCAGATCCCCGCCGGATGGTCATGCTCCATCGGTGCTTTGCGCGTCAATCGCCGCCATAAACCGCTCCGTGATTTGCTGGGGACGGGTGATCGCGCCGCCGACCACCACCGTATGCGCGCCCAGCGCCAGACACCTGGCCGCACGCTCGGGGGTATCCACGTTGCCTTCGGCAACCACGGGCACCGTCACGGCGGCCAGCACCGCCTTCAGGAAGGCGCAGTCGTTTTCCGGAAGTGAATGGCCCGCCGTTTCCGGCGTGTAGCCGTAAAGCGTGGTGCCGACGCAGTCGAAGCCCAGCGCCTGCGCCGTCACGGCTTCCTCCACGGAGGAGATATCCGCCATCAGCAGCACCGCGGGATAACGTGCGCGGATGCGCGAGACCAGCGTTTCCAGAGATTCTCCGCCGGGACGTGACCGCGCCGTCGCATCAAGCGCAATGATGTCCGGCGAGACGCTCATGAGCTCATCCACTTCTTTCATTGTCGCGGTGATAAACACCTCGCTTTCGGGATAATCCCGTTTGATGATGCCGATGACCGGCAAAGACACCTGCTGCCTGATGGCCTCGATATCCACCACGCTGTTCGCGCGAATGGCGGCAGCCCCGCCCTGTGCCGCAGCCAGCGCCATGCGCGACATAATAAACGGGCTGTGCAGCGGTTCATTTTCCAGCGCCTGACAGGAGACGACCAGTTTTCCCTTCAGGGTATCCAGTACAGTTTTCATTACGATAAGATCTCTTCCACTTCGTTTTTGATAATCGTGACGTGCGGGCCATAAATGACCTGAACGCCGTTGCCGCGCACGATAACGCCGCGCGCCCCGGTGGCTTTCAGTGCCGACTCATTCACTTTGCTGCCGTCTTTAACCGTGACGCGAAGACGCGTGGCGCAGCAGTCCACCTCGTCCAGATTCTCTTTTCCGCCTAATCCGGCGATCACCGCGGCTGCGCGTTCGTTTTGCGGCAGACTGACCTCATCAGCCATCGCCTCCTTTTCCCGACCTGGCGTCGCGAAATCAAAGCGGTTAATCAGATAGCGGAAGGTAAAGTAGTAAAGGAAGAACCACGGTACGCCGACCAGCGGAACGAACATCCAGTTGGTTTTGGCTTCTCCCTGCAAAATGCCGAACAGCACGAAGTCGATGAAACCGCCGGAGAAGGTTTGCCCGATGGTGATATGCAGCATGTGCGCGAGCATGAATGCCAGCCCGTCAAACAGCGCATGGATGACGTAGAGCACCGGCGCAATAAACAGGAACGAGAATTCGATAGGCTCGGTAATCCCGGTCAGGAACGAGGTTAACGCCGCAGAAAGCAGCAGCCCGGCAACGCGTTTTTTGTTCTCGGGTTTTGCCGTGTGGTACATCGCCAGGCACGCCCCGAGCAGGCCAAACATCATCGTAATAAAGCGCCCGGACATGAAGCGTGACGTGCCCTCATAGAAATGTTGCGTGTTCGGGTCAGCCAGCTGAGCGAAGAAGATCCGCTGCGTGCCTTCCACGAGGTGTCCGTTGACGATTTCACTCCCGCCAAGCGCGGTGGTCCAGAAAGGCAGATAGAAGATGTGGTGCAGACCGAACGGACCCAGCATGCGTAAAATGAAGCCGTACAGCAAAGTGCCCAGATAGCCGGTCGCATCCACCAGCCCGCCGAGACCAAAAATCAGCTTCTGGAAATGCGGCCAGACCACGGTCATGAGCGCACCGACGAGTATCGCCGCCAGCGAGCTGATGATAGGAACAAAGCGCGAGCCGCCAAAAAAGTCCAGGAACTGCGGAAGTGCAATCTTGTTAAACCGATGATGTAGCGCGCAGGTTACCAGCCCAATCACCACGCCGCCAAAGACGCCGGTTTCCAGCGTCTGAATACCCAGCGTCATGCCCTGCCCCACCGCGCCCGGGTTCTCATGCGCCAGTTTGCCGGTGAGGATCAGCAGCGCGTTGATGGTGGCATTCATCACCAGAAACGCGAGAAGCGCCGCCAGCCCCGCCGTGCCCTTATCGCTTTTTGCCAGCCCGACGGCTACCCCAACCGCAAACAGCACCGAGAGGTTCGCAAACACGATTGATCCTGCGCTGCTCATGATGGTGAAAATGGCCTGCAGCCAGCTCACGTCTAAAAACGGATAGGCCGCCAGCGTGTTGGGATTGGATAGCGCGCCGCCTATCCCCAGCAGCAGACCTGCCGCAGGCAGCACGGCAATCGGCAACATAAAGGATTTGCCAAAGCGCTGCGCTTTTTCAAACCATCCCCCTGAAGAAGCCCCACTGAATATTTGCATCATTTTTTCATCCCCCCATTAATAGATGAAAATTTTTACCATATTAATTTTAAATAGTGAAAATTATCATCAAAAACCAGGACGACGATCATACTTTTTCGAAATGACTGGCATCTTTCCCCCGCTTTCCGCCACACTAGTCGCAGAGAAACGCATTAAGGATCGAGCATGTCAGACCATGAAAACCTGCTGCTGAAGCTACGCCAGGAGGCTTCCGGGTACAGCCCAACACAACAAAAACTCGGTGAGTTTGTTCTCAGCGATCCTGCCCGGGTGCTCTACCTGACGATCACCGAACTGGCGCGCGAGAGCCACACCAGCGAGGCCAGCGTGACGCGTCTTTGCCGCACGCTGGGCTGTAAGGGCTATAACGAATTTAAAATGGCGCTTGCGCTGGATATTCAGCAGGGGCAGCCCGCGCGTCAGGCGGGGGATGAGATTGATAACGTCGTGGATGAGTCGGTGCAGGCTTTGCAGGACACCGCCAGGCTCCTTGACCGCACGCTGCTTGAAAAGGCCGCGCTGGCGCTGCATCAGGCGCAGTCGGTGCAGATTTATGGCGTTGCGGCCAGCGCGATCCTCGGGGAGTATCTGCACTACAAGCTGTTGCGGCTGGGCAAACCCGCACAGCTGTTTAGCGATATGCACCGCGCGGCCATGAATGCGACAACGCTTTCGTCAGAAACCCTGGTGGTGGCAATCTCCAGTTCCGGCTCAACGCGGGATCTACTCCATGTAGTGAAGCTTGCCCGCAAGCGCGGCGTTAAGGTTCTGGCACTCAGCAATACGCCTCGCAGCCCGCTGGCGTCCCTGAGCGACATGCAGCTGGTGGCCGCCAAGCCAGAGGGGCCGCTTAGCGCGGGCGCGCTCAATGCCAAAGTTGGGGTCATGCTGCTGGTCGAACTGCTGACCACGTCCATGATTGCGCTGGATGGCCGTTACGGCGACGTTAGCCAGCAAACGGCCAGCGCCACGCTTCCTCTGTTACTCTAAAAACCCTTCGCAGGCTAAATAAAAATAGCCTGCGCTTAATGTCGCCTGATTTAAGTTAAGCGGTGTTTAAATCATTTATCCGGTAAATGTTTGGTGTAACAAAGTATTATATTTATTACATTTCGAATTAAGTTCACCATCCGATGAGCACCACAAAAAGGACTTTAAAATCATAATGTTGAAATATTCATTTTAATAAATTGAATTTTCACCCTGCCTGTAATGTCCAATATCTCCACCTGAATTCCTTTCCTTAAAATAAGCTTAAGATGCTGTCGATTTCGGCGTTTTATTATTTAAATGCCGTTTACTTTTGCACGCCTACAATCCGCCTCATCAATCATAATGAGACGGTATTAATGAAGATGTTAATGATTACAGGCGTGACGGGGTTTCTGGGCGGTGCAGTACTGGAAAAAATTCTGACCAGCGATCAATCCGTAAAACTGCTTTTGCTCGCGCGTGCCAGCGATCCGCAGAGCGGGCTGGAGCGCGTGCTGGAGAACATGCGCAAGTTCAACGTTCCTGAGGACAAACTGGCCACTCTGAGCGTGGACAATATCCTCATTGGCGATCTCAGCCAGCCTGAAGCCTTCCTGAACGATCCGCGTCTGGACCAGGTCACGCATGTCGTGAACTGTGCAGCTGTTGCCTCATTTGGTAACAACCCGCTCATCTGGAAGGTCAACGTGGAAGGAACGCTGGCACTGGCGCGCCGCATGGAGCAGGTTTCAACGCTACAACGCTTCCTCCACGTGGGCACGGCAATGTCATGTACACCGGAGCAGGATTCCCTGGTCGCCGAAAGCGCCGAATTCAGAGAGAATGCTGAACACCTGGTGGAATACACGTTTTCGAAGTCAACCATCGAACAGCTGATGCGTCAGGAATGTCCGAACCTGCCGCTGCTCATCGCGCGTCCATCCATCGTTGTCGGCCATACCCGCCACGGCTGCACGCCCTCGAGCAGTATTTTTTGGGTCTTCAGCATGGGCCTGATGCTGCAGAAGTTTATGTGCTCGATGGAGGACCGGATCGACGTTGTCCCGGTGGATTATTGTGCCGACGCGCTGTTAATGCTGCTCAACAGCAACGCGCGTCCGGGGGAAGTGGTACACATTTCGGCCGGAGAAGAGAACAGCGTTCGCTTTGCGGATATTGATAATGCGATGGCGCAGGCGCTGGAGAAAGCCCCCGTCGGGGATAAATATGCGCAGGTCAGCTACGAAACGCTGGTCAGAATGCGCCGTGAACTGAAAACGATTTTTGGCCCGTGCAACGAACGTCTGATGCTGAGAGCCATGCGGTTATACGGCGCGTTTGCCACGCTTAACGTGCGATTCAGCAACGATAAGCTGCTGAGCATGGGGATGCCGAAGCCACCCCGGTTTACGGATTACATTGCCCGCTGCGTGCAAACCACCCGGGGGCTGACCATTCCGGAGCAAATGGCGGTCGATTTTAAATAGCCAAAAAAAATGCCAGTCATTCGACTGGCATTTTCATGTTAAGGCTTAGGCGATTATGCCTGGCCTTTGATCTCTTTACGACCGTTGTATGGTGCTTTTTCGCCCAGCGCTTCTTCGATACGAATCAGCTGGTTGTATTTAGCAACACGGTCAGAACGGCTCATAGAACCCGTTTTGATCTGGCCAGCAGCGGTACCCACAGCCAGGTCAGCAATGGTCGCGTCTTCAGTTTCGCCAGAACGGTGAGAGATAACCGCGGTGTAGCCAGCGTCTTTCGCCATTTTGATCGCAGCCAGCGTTTCGGTCAGGGAACCGATCTGGTTGAATTTGATCAGGATGGAGTTAACGATGCCTTTCTCGATACCTTCTTTCAGGATCTTGGTGTTGGTTACGAACAGGTCGTCACCCACCAGCTGGATTTTGTCGCCCAGTACTTTAGTCTGGTATGCGAAGCCAGCCCAGTCAGACTCGTCCAGACCGTCTTCGATAGACACGATTGGGTACTGTTTGGTCAGGTCTTCCAGGAAGTGAGTGAACTCTTCGGAGGTGAACGCTTTGTTGCCTTCGCCAGCCAGAACGTATTTACCGTCTTTGTAGAATTCAGATGCTGCACAGTCCATCGCCAGGGTGATGTCTTTGCCCAGCTCGTAGCCCGCTGCTTTTACCGCTTCTGCGATAACAGCCAGTGCTTCTGCGTTAGAACCCAGGTTTGGCGCATAGCCACCTTCGTCACCCACAGCTGTGTTCATACCTTTAGCTTTCAGAACTTTAGCCAGGTTGTGGAACACTTCAGAACCCATACGTACTGCTTCTTTCAGGGATTTCGCGCCAACTGGCTGAATCATGAATTCCTGAATATCAACGTTGTTGTCTGCGTGCTCACCACCGTTGATGATGTTCATCATTGGTACAGGCATGGAGTATTTGCCTGGGGTGCCGTTCAGTTCAGCGATGTGCTCGAACAGTGGCATACCTTTAGCCGCCGCAGCCGCTTTGGCGTTCGCCAGGGAAACGGCCAGGATTGCGTTCGCACCGAAGTTAGATTTGTTTTCAGTACCGTCCAGATCGATCATGATCTTGTCGATGCCAGCCTGATCTTTGGCATCTTTGCCAACGATAGCCTGAGCAATAGGACCGTTAACAGCGCCAACCGCTTTCAGTACGCCTTTGCCCATGAAACGGGATTTGTCGCCATCACGCAGTTCCAGCGCTTCGCGGGAACCAGTAGAAGCACCTGATGGAGCAGCTGCCATACCGACGAAACCACCTTCCAGATGAACTTCGGCTTCAACGGTCGGGTTACCACGGGAGTCGATGATTTCACGACCGATGACTTTAACGATTTTGGACATTAGATTTTCCTCAGTACAAGTTAAACTAAAACTCCAGACAAACAACGCGTACCAAAGGTACGCGTTGCCGTTCTAACTTTTTTTACTTCGCCTGACGCTTCTGGTAGTCGCTGGCGGCTTTTACGAAGCCTGCAAACAGCGGATGCCCGTCACGTGGCGTTGAAGTAAATTCCGGGTGGAACTGGCAGGCGACAAACCACGGATGGTTTGGCACTTCGATGATCTCGACTAACTGATCATCCCCGGAGCGGCCCGCAACACGCAGACCCGCAGCTTCAATTTGTTTCAACAGCATGTTGTTGACTTCATAGCGGTGACGATGGCGCTCGGTGATGACCGGCTCGCCGTACAGCTTGCGAACCACGCTATCGTCAGTCAGCTGGCAGGCCTGTGCGCCAAGACGCATAGTGCCACCCAGATCGCTCTTCTCGGTACGGACTTCGACGTTACCGTCTTCATCACGCCATTCAGTGATAAGCGCCACAACAGGGTACTTACAGTCTGGCACAAATTCCGTAGAGTTCGCGTTTTCCATTCCCGCTACGTTGCGCGCAAATTCGATCAGCGCAACCTGCATACCCAGACAGATGCCGAGGTATGGAATATTGTTTTCACGCGCATAACGCGCGGTGGCGATCTTGCCTTCTACACCACGGTAGCCAAAGCCGCCAGGGATAAGGATAGCATCCAGATCTTTCAGGATTTCAACGCCACGCGTTTCAACATCCTGCGAATCAATCAGCTTGATGTTCACGGAGACACGGTTCTTCAGACCACCGTGTTTCAGCGCTTCGATCACGGACTTATAGGCATCCGGCAGCTCAATGTACTTGCCGACCATACCGATAGTCACTTCGCCTGCCGGGTTGGCTTCTTCGTAAATAACCTGTTCCCATTCAGACAGGTTTGCTTCCGGACAGTTCAAGCTGAATCGTTTACAAATATAATCGTCCAGACCCTGTGATTTCAACAGGCCCGGGATTTTATAAATGGAATCGACATCTTTCATTGAAATAACGGCTTTTTCAGGCACGTTACAGAACAATGCAATTTTCGCACGTTCGTTCGCCGGAATGGCGCGATCGGAACGGCAAACCAGGATGTCAGGCTGAATACCGATAGAGAGCAGCTCTTTAACAGAGTGCTGGGTCGGTTTGGTTTTCACTTCACCTGCCGCCGCCATGTAAGGCACCAGCGTCAGGTGCATGAACAGCGCGTGTTCACGACCAATGTCTACCGCCAGCTGACGAATCGCTTCGAGGAACGGCAGGGATTCGATATCACCCACGGTACCGCCGATTTCAACCAGCACAACGTCATGCCCTTCGCCACCGGCAAGGACACGCTCTTTGATGGCGTTAGTGATGTGTGGGATAACCTGCACGGTCGCGCCCAGATAGTCACCACGGCGCTCTTTACGCAGAACGTCAGAGTAGATGCGGCCAGTCGTGAAGTTATTACGACGGGTCATTTTGGTACGAATGAAACGCTCGTAGTGGCCAAGATCCAGATCGGTTTCAGCGCCGTCTTCAGTAACGAACACTTCCCCGTGTTGGGTTGGGCTCATGGTGCCAGGATCGACGTTGATGTACGGATCCAGTTTCATCATGGTCACATTGAGGCCACGGGCTTCAAGAATGGCTGCGAGGGAGGCTGCGGCAATGCCTTTACCCAGAGAGGATACGACCCCGCCGGTCACAAAAATATAGTTCGTTGTCATGCTGAACCTGAGAAGTTAGGGTGAAACGATGGAATAACCAGGACGGGAAAGTAGTATACCCGAACACGGCGAGCGCCACAAACTTTCATTCTCCGTCTCCATTCCAGGCCATGACAAACATAAGGAGTGAGAAAATAGCCCCTTTTGGGTAAATGTTTTTGACGCAAATCAAGCGCTTGTCATTTAAAAAATCACACAAATTGCGCTTGATCGCAAAATTTCGTTAGAGATCAGATTCCTGGCGCTTTACTTCCTGCCAGACTTCTTCCATTGCGTCGAGGTCAATACCGCTCATTTCCAGGCCTCGCGAGGCGACAATCCGCTCCACTTCGCGAAAGCGGCGTTCGAACTTAAGGTTGGCTTTTTGCAGCGCCGTTTCCGCTTTTACACCCAGGTGGCGAGAAAGGTTGACGGTCGCAAACAGCAGATCGCCCATCTCTTCCTCAAGCTTTGCTTCATCCACCACTGCCTGCTGCGCTTCGTGCATCACCTCGTCAATCTCTTCGTGCACTTTATCCAGCACCGGGCCGAGTGAGGTCCAGTCAAACCCCACGGCGGAGCAGCGTTTCTGGATTTTGTGCGCGCGCATCAGCGCGGGCAGGCTCAGCGGAATGTCGTCCAGCGCGGAGTGCTGGGATTTTTCTGCCCGCTCGGCGCTCTTGATCTGCTCCCAGCGGGCCAGGACTTCGGTGCTGGTTCCTGCGGTAGCGTCACCGAAAATATGGGGATGACGGCGCTCAAGCTTGTCGCTGATGGCAGCGCAGATATCGTCAAAGTTAAAGCGCCCCTCTTCCTGCGCCATCTGCGCGTAGAACACAACCTGGAAAAGCAGATCGCCCAGCTCGCCGCGCAGGTCGTCAAAATCTTCACGGGAAATGGCGTCCAGCACCTCGTAGGTCTCTTCAAGGGTGTACGGGGCGATGGTGGCGAAAGTCTGCTCTTTGTCCCACGGGCAGCCGTTTTCCGGGTCGCGCAGGCGTTTCATGATGCCGAGCAGGCGGTCGATTTGAGTCATAATACTGTCCTGATGAAAAATGCCGGGTGGCGGCGTTGCCTTACCCGGCCTACGGAAGAGGATGTTTAGCCGCCGTGCAGACGACGCGCGTCAATCACATCCGGCACCTGGTTCAGCTTGCCAAGCACGCGGCCCAGCACCTGCAGGTTATAGATTTCGATGGTCATATCGATGGTGGCAAGCTGCTCGCGGGTATCGCTGCGGCTGGCGACGCCCAGCACGTTGACCTTCTCGTTGGCGAGAATGGTCGTAATGTCGCGCAGCAGGCCGCTGCGGTCGTTGGCGGTGACGCGCACCACCAGCGAGTAGCCGGCGGAGTAGCTCTCGCCCCAGACCGCTTCCACGATGCGCTCCGGCGCATGGGACTGCAGCTCGGCAAGCTGGTCGCAGTCGGAACGATGAATCGAAATTCCGCGCCCCTGAGTGATAAAGCCGACGATATCGTCGCCTGGAATTGGCTGACAGCAGCGGGCAATGTGGTGCATCAGGTTACCGACACCTTCGACCACCACGCGGCCGTTGTCTTTGCTGCGCTGCTGCGGCGCGTAAGTTTTCTGCTGCAGCTGCTTCAGCGCCGCCGCGTCCTGCTCTTCCGCGCTTGGCTTATTGAACTGCGCCTGCAGGAAGTTCACCATCTGATTCAGACGAATATCACCGCCGCCAATCGCCGCTAACAGCTCATCAAGCTCGTTGAAGTTGTAGCGCGGCAGCAGGAATTTCTCCGCCTCTTTCAGGCTGATCCCGATATGCTCCAGCTCGTCGTCAAGGATCTGGCGGCCGGCAAGGATATTCTTGTCTCGATCCTGTTTGCGGAACCAGGCGTGAATCTTCGAGCGCCCGCGGCTGGTGGTGACATACCCCAGGTTCGGGTTAAGCCAGTCCCGGCTCGGGTTCGGCTGCTTCTGGGTAATGATTTCAATCTGGTCGCCCATCTGCAGCTGATAGGTGAACGGTACGATACGCCCGCCAATTTTCGCCCCGATGCAGCGGTGCCCGACATCGCTATGGATGTGGTAGGCAAAATCGAGCGGCGTAGAGCCGGCCGGCAGGTCGACAACGTCCCCTTTCGGGGTAAAGACGTAGACGCGATCGTCAAAGACCTGGCTGCGCACTTCGTCGAGCATCTCGCCGGAATCGGCCATCTCTTCCTGCCACGCAATCAGCTTACGCAGCCAGGCAATGCGGTCTTCGTGGCCTGAACGCGCCCCGCCGGACGTGCCTTCTTTGTATTTCCAGTGCGCGGCAACGCCCAGCTCGGCGTCCTCGTGCATCTGTTTGGTGCGGATCTGAATCTCGACCGTTTTACCGCCAGGGCCAAGCACCACGGTATGGATTGACTGATAGCCGTTCGGTTTGGGGTTGGCGACATAGTCGTCGAACTCATCGGGCAGATGACGGAAGTGCGTGTGCACTATCCCCAGCGCGGCGTAGCAGTCCTGCAGACGCTCCGCCACGATACGCACGGCGCGCACGTCAAACAGCTCGTCGAAGGCGAGGTGTTTCTTCTGCATTTTGCGCCAGATGCTGTAGATGTGCTTTGGTCGACCGTAGACTTCGGCGCGCACGTTCTCTTCTTTCATCGCCTGGCGCAGTCCGCCGACAAATTCCTCGATATAGTGCTCGCGATCGATACGGCGCTCGTGCAGGAGTTTGGCAATCCGTTTGTATTCCGCCGGGTGCAGATAGCGGAAGCAGTAATCTTCCAGCTCCCACTTCAGCTGACCAATCCCCAGCCGGTTCGCCAGCGGCGCATAGATGTTTGTACACTCTTTGGCAGCCAGCACGCGCTCGTCTTCCGGCGCATCCTTCACCTCTCGCAGATGGGCAATACGCTCGGCCAGCTTGATGACCACGCAGCGGAAATCATCCACCATGGCCAGCAGCATCCGGCGAACGTTATCGACCTGCTCTGAGGAGACAGAATCCGTATGCGCGGCTTTGAGCTGACGAATGGCTGCCATATCGCGCACGCCGTGGATCAGCGCGACGACGGATTTTCCGACGCTGTCGCGCAGCACGTCTTCGCTGACCACGTCCGCATCCGCGAGGGGGAAGAGCAGCGCGGCCTGCAGCGTTTCGATGTCCATGTTCAGCATGGACAGGATTTCAACCATCTCCACGCCGCGCCACAGGAGAAGATCGGCGTCGGGATGCCCCTGCGTGGTGCGCAGACAATAGGCCCAGGTTTCGGTTAAGCGTTCACACGACTGCTGGCTGGAAATTCCCAGACTTGCGATCCATTTTTGTGGGTCAAACTCCCCAGCTTTATTGAGATGTGCACTTCTTACCGCAACCATTGTCCTCTCCTTTAGGGACCAGGGCCTGTCGAAGTCGACAAGCCAAACAAATTAGATGTGCTTGAACAACACCATCGATTCCAGATGCCCAGTGTGCGGGAACATGTCCAGCATTGCCAGACGCTGAATCTGGTAACCCGCGCTGAGCAGTGCCTCGCTGTCCCGGGCAAGCGTTGCCGGGTTACAGGAAACATAGACCACACGCTTTGGCGCGAGTTTAATAATATGTGCCATCACGCCCGGGGCACCGGCACGTGCCGGGTCGAGCAAAATTTTATCAAAGCCCTGCTTTGCCCACGGCTGTTGGGTGACATCGTCCTCAAGATTTTGATGAAAGAATGTCACATTTTGCAAGCCGTTCTGCCGCGCGTTCTCCTGCCCTTTCGCCACCAGCGCCTCAACGCCTTCCACACCGACGACGCTGGCCGCTTCTTGCGCCAGCGGCAGCGTGAAGTTGCCCATTCCGCAGAACAGATCGAGCACCCGGTCGCTTTTCTGAACGTCCAGCCACGCCAGCGCTTTCGCCACCATCTGCTGGTTAACGCCATCATTCACCTGAATGAAATCCCGCGGGCTGAACGTTAAGCGTAGCCCGTTTGACGCATACCAGGGCGACTCACCGGTAACCTGTTCAAGTATCTCGCTTTGTGGTGCAAGGAAAAGCGCCAGGTCGTGGGAATGCGAAAAGCGTTCCAGTTTTTCGCGATCTTTCTTCGACAACGGCGCGGTATGGCGCAGCACCATCAGCGGGCCATTGTTTGCCATGACCAGTTCGACGTGCCCAAGATGGCGTACGCCGTCCAGCCCGGAGAGGCAGATGCGCACTTCCGGGAGCAATGCCTCAAGATGGGGCACCAAAATGGGGCACCGCTTCACGTCAACGATGTCGCTGGAGCCGGCCTTGCGAAACCCCATCTCCAGCCGCTCCGTTTTTGGCTGATAGCTGAGGCTCAGGCGCGCGCGACGACGATAGCCCCAGGGCTCATCGGCAACAATTTCGTTAACGTCATGTTTGAGCAGACGCGCCAGCGCGCGGCTTTTGCTTTTTTGCTGTAATTCTGTGCTCGCATGCTGTTGCTGGCAGCCGCCGCACACGCCAAAATGGGGGCAGCGGGGTGCCACACGCTCCGGGCTATCGCTGAGGCGACGCTTAACCTGCCCGCGCGCAAACTGGCGTTTATCTTCCGTCAGCGTAATTTCTGCTCGTTCTGCTGGCAGTAAACCTGTTATAAACAGAGCCTTACCATTGTGGCGTGCCACTCCCTGGCCAAACGGATCGAGGTCCGTGGCCTCAACAGTGATGATTTGACGCGTCGTCACGCGTCGCTTTGCAGAGTAGAATTGCGCCATCGCCGAGATTTTTCTCACATAACCATAATTATCTTAATTGTCCCATAACGGAACGCCATGACCAACTACAGCCTGCGCGCGCGCATGATGATTTTGATCCTCGCCCCCACCGTTCTCATCGGTTTGCTGCTGAGTATCTTCTTTGTGGTGCACCGCTATAACGATTTGCAGCGACAGCTGGAAGATGCAGGCGCCAGTATTATCGAACCGCTTGCCGTCTCCAGCGAGTACGGCATGAACCTGCAAAACCGCGAATCCATTGGGCAGTTAATCAGCGTACTCCACCGCCGCCACTCGGACATCGTACGCGCCATTTCCGTTTACGACGAACATAACCGCCTGTTTGTGACCTCAAACTTTCATCTCGATCCTGCGGCCCTGAAAATCCCGGACGGTACGCCGTTCCCGCGCCACCTCACCGTATTGCGGCGCGGCGATATCATGATCCTGCGCACGCCGATCGTGTCGGAAAGCTATTCCCCCGATGAGTCTGCACAGTCCGACGCCAAATCCAGCAATAATATGCTGGGATATGTGGCGCTGGAGCTGGATCTCAAGTCGGTCCGGCTACAGCAGTACAAAGAGATTTTCATTTCCGGCGTGATGATGCTGTTCTGCATCGGCATTGCGCTGATCTTCGGCTGGCGCCTGATGCGCGACGTGACGGGTCCCATCCGCAACATGGTTAACACGGTTGACCGCATCCGCCGGGGACAGCTCGACAGCCGTGTGGAAGGGTTTATGCTGGGCGAGCTGGACATGCTGAAAAACGGCATCAACTCGATGGCGATGTCGCTGGCGGCGTATCACGAAGAGATGCAGCACAACGTTGACCAGGCGACGTCCGACCTGCGCGAAACGCTGGAGCAGATGGAGATCCAGAACGTTGAGCTGGATCTGGCGAAAAAGCGCGCTCAGGAAGCGGCGCGTATTAAATCGGAATTCCTTGCCAATATGTCGCACGAGCTGCGCACGCCGCTCAATGGCGTGATCGGCTTTACCCGTCTGACCCTGAAAAGCGAGCTCAACCCCACTCAGCGGGATCACCTGCATACCATTGAACGCTCGGCCAACAACCTGCTGGCGATCATTAACGACGTGCTGGACTTCTCCAAGCTGGAAGCGGGCAAGCTGATCCTCGAGAGTATCCCCTTCCCGCTGCGCAGCACGCTGGATGAAGTGGTGACGCTGCTCGCGCACTCGTCGCACGACAAAGGCCTGGAGCTGACGCTTAACATTAAAAACGACGTGCCGGATAACGTTATTGGCGATCCGCTGCGCCTGCAGCAGGTCATAACCAACCTTGTCGGGAATGCCATTAAGTTCACCGAAAGCGGTAATATCGACATCCTGGTAGAGAAACGCTCGATCAGCAGCAATAAGGTCCAGATTGAAGTCCAGATCCGCGATACCGGCATCGGTATTCCGGAGCGCGACCAGTCGCGTCTGTTCCAGGCGTTCCGTCAGGCGGACGCTAGCATCTCCCGCCGTCATGGCGGTACCGGTCTGGGGCTGGTGATCACCCAGCGCCTGGTGAACGAGATGGGCGGCGATATCTCATTCCACAGCCAGCCAAACCGCGGTTCAACCTTCTGGTTCCACATTAATCTGGACCTTAATCCGAACGTGCTGACCGATGGCCCGGTGACGGACTGCCTGAAAGGCAAGCGTCTGGCCTACGTTGAACCTAACGCTGCGGCGGCGCAGTGTACGCTCGACATCTTAAGCACCACGCCGCTGGAGGTGGTCTACAGCCCCACCTTCTCGGCGCTTGCCGTAGAGCATTACGATATTCTGCTGATGGGCATTCCGGTCACCTTCACCGGCGAGTTGACCATGCAGCAGGAGCGCCTGGCGAAAGCCGCGTTGATGACCGACTACCTGCTGCTGGCGCTGCCGTGCCATGGGCAGCTCAACGCGGAAGAACTGAAAAACGACGGCGCGGCCGCGTGTCTTTTGAAACCACTGACCGCAACCCGTTTGCTGCCAGCCCTCACGGAATATTGCCGTCTTAGCCAGCATGCCCTTCCGCTGATTAACGATGAGCAAAAATTGCCGATGAGCGTGATGGCGGTGGATGATAATCCGGCCAACCTGAAGCTCATTGGCGCATTGCTTGAGGACCAGGTTCAGCATGTGGAGCTGTGCACCAGCGGCGCGCAGGCGGTTGAACAAGCTAAGCAGATGCAGTTCGATTTAATCCTGATGGATATTCAGATGCCGGGCATGGACGGCATCCGGGCCTGCGAGCTGATCCACCAGTTGCCGCATCAGCAGCAAACGCCGGTTATTGCTGTCACCGCGCACGCGATGGCGGGCCAGAAGGAGAAGCTGCTGAGCGCCGGGATGAATGACTATCTGGCAAAGCCCATCGATGAAGAGAAACTTCATAGCCTGCTGTTGCGCTACAAGCCGGGTCATATTGGCGGAACGTACACAGTTTCCAGCGAGCAGGCTGAGATAAGCGTTAATCAGAACGCCACCTTTGACTGGCAGCTCGCGCTGCGCCAGGCGGCAGGTAAACCCGATTTGGCCCGCGACATGCTGCAAATGCTGGTCGCGTTTCTGCCAGAAATTCGCAACAAGGTGGAAGAGCAGCTGGTGGGTGAAAACCCGGAAGATCTGCTGGACGCAATCCACAAGCTGCACGGCAGCTGCGGGTACAGCGGCGTACCGCGGCTGAAAAACCTCTGCCAGCTTCTGGAGCAGCAGCTGCGTGCGGGCACGCCGGAATCGGAGCTTGAACCGGAGTTCCTGGAGCTGCTGGATGAAATGGATAACGTGACGCGGGAAGCAATGAAGGTGCTGGGGAGCTGAGGTAAAAGCCCGGTGGCGCTACGCTTGCCGGGCCTACAGGTGCACTAACGTAGGCCGGGTAAGGCGAAGCCGCCACCCGGCAATCACAGCTAAAATGCCTGCCCCACTTTCAGCACCGCCGCGATATTTCTTGCGGCCATCCTGACGTTCTCGCCGGCATTTTCCAGCGCGTCTTCCAGCGAGCAGATGGTGTAGATCACGCTGAACACCGCATCAATGCCGTGATCGTGTACCACGCCAACGTCCGCCGTCAGGCTTCCTGCAATGCCGATAACGGGTTTGTTAAAGCGTTTCGCCACTTTCGCCACGCCCACAGGGACTTTGCCGTGGATCGTCTGGCTGTCAATACGGCCTTCACCCGTGATCACCAGATCCGCATCGGCCACCTGGTCGGCCAGGTGTAGCGCATCGGTCACGATCTCAATGCCCTGGCGCAGCTGCGCGCCGCAAAAGGCGTAGAGCGCCGCGCCCATGCCCCCCGCCGCGCCGCCGCCAGCAAGGTTCAGCACGTCGATATCCAGGTCCCGGGCAATGACGCTCGCATAGTGCGCAAGCGCGTTGTCCAGGGTGACGATCATCTCGGGAGTGGCCCCCTTTTGCGGGCCGAATACGGCTGACGCGCCATCCTTCCCGGTAAGCGGATTGGTTACATCGCAGGCCACCTCAATCCGGCATTCCACCAGACGCTTGTCCAGCCCGCTCAGGTCGATACGCGCGAGTTTTCCCAGCTCGCCCCCGCCCTGCCCAAGAGGCTGTTCATTGTCGTCCAGCAGCTTCGCCCCCAGCGCCTGCACCATCCCTGCGCCGCCGTCATTGGTAGCGCTGCCGCCAATGCCAATAATAATATGCTTAACGCCCGCATCCAGCGCGTGACGAATCAGTTCGCCCGTGCCCCAGGAGGTGGTTTTCAGCGGATTACGCTGCGAAGGCGCAACCCGCTCCAGGCCGCTTGCCGCCGCCATTTCAATAAAGGCGCTCTGCTTATCACCGGACAAGCCATAAAACCCCTCCACGCGCTCGCCCAGCGGGCCGGTCACCGGAACATGCACAATGCTTCCCTGCGTTGCCGCGATCATCGCCTCAACCGTCCCTTCGCCACCGTCCGCGACCGGCAGCTTCACGTAAACCGCCTCGGGAAAGATCTCGCGAAAACCACGCTCTATCGCTGTCGCAACCTCAAGCGCACTCAAACTTTCCTTATACGAGTCCGGTGCGATAACAATTTTCATAAGCCATCCTTACGCATAGTTGTTACGTTAAGCATACACCACGTAAAAGACCGCTCATGGGAGCGGTCCCAATGCGTTTATCGTACCATGCACGGGCGTTTATTGTCGAATGTCCAGTCAGGGATGAGATACTGCATCGCCATCGCATCGTCGCGCGCGCCCAGACCGTGTTTCTGATACAGCTCATGGGCCTTCATGACCTGATCCATATCCAGCTCAACCCCCAGCCCCGGCGTGGAAGGCACCTGCACCATGCCACCTTTGATCTCAAACGGCTGCTTAGTGAGACGCTGATTACCTTCCTGCCAGATCCAGTGGGTGTCGATAGCAGTGATCGTGCCCGGCGCAGCGGCGGCGACGTGCGTGAACATCGCCAGCGAGATATCGAAGTGGTTGTTGGAGTGCGAACCCCAGGTCAGGCCAAACTCATGGCACATCTGCGCCACGCGAACCGAACCCTGCATCGTCCAGAAGTGCGGGTCAGCCAGCGGAATATCGACTGACTGGAGGGATAAGGTGTGCCCCATCTGACGCCAGTCGGTCGCAATCATATTGGTCGCGGTCGGCAGCCCCGTAGCGCGACGGAATTCCGCCATCACTTCACGGCCAGAGAAGCCTTGCTCAGCCCCGCACGGGTCCTCCGCGTAGGCCAGCACGCCTTTCAGCTGCTTGCCGATCGCAATCGCTTCATTGAGAGACCAGGCCCCGTTCGGATCGAGCGTCACGCGCGCCTGCGGGAAACGTTTTGCCAGCGCGGTGACGGCTTCCGCCTCTTCTTCCCCGGCCAGCACGCCGCCCTTCAGTTTGAAATCGTTGAAGCCATATTTTTCGTATGCCGCTTCCGCCAGGCGCACCACCGCATCCGGGGTCATTGCCTCGTCGTGGCGAAGCCGGTACCAGTCGCATTGTTCATCCGGCTGGCTCTGATACGGCAGTGGCGTCAGCTTGCGGTCGCCGACAAAGAACAGATAGCCCAGCATTTCCACTTCACTACGCTGCTGCCCCTCGCCCAGCAGCGACGCAACGTTAACGCCCAGATGCTGGCCCAGCAGATCCAGCATCGCGGCTTCAATGCCTGTCACCACGTGGATAGTGGTGCGCAGATCGAAGGTCTGCAGACCCCGGCCCCCGGCATCGCGATCGGCAAAGGTGTTACGCACGGTGTTGAGGACATTTTTGTACTCACCCAGCGTTTTGCCCACCACCAGCGGAATGGCGTCCTCCAGCGTTTTGCGGATCTTCTCCCCGCCCGGAATTTCACCCACGCCGGTATGACCGGCATTGTCTTTGATAATGACAATGTTGCGCGTGAAGAACGGCGCGTGCGCGCCGCTCAGATTCATCAGCATGCTGTCATGGCCCGCAACCGGAACGATCTGCATGGCGGTGACGACAGGGGTCGTAAAAGTACTCATCGTGTAATCCTTTTATCAGTGACGTCCGAAAACAGGGCGCTTACGGTCAAATGTCCAGCCGGGAATAAGGTACTGCATCGGGCCCGCATCGTTTCGCGCGCCGCCCGGCAATTTTTTATACGCCTCATGGGCTTTCTGGATCCGATCCCAGTCCAGCTCCACGCCCAGGCCCGGCGCATCCGGTACGGCAATCTTGCCATTGATGATTTCCAGCGGATTTTTCGTCAGGCGGGCTTCGCCTTCCTGCCAAATCCAGTGCGTGTCGATGGCGGTCGGGTTACCCGGCGCAGCGGCGCCAACGTGGGTAAACATCGCCAGCGAAATATCAAAGTGATTGTTCGAATGACAGCCCCAGGTGAGTCCCCAGTCATCGCACAGCTGCGCCACGCGGACCGCGCCTGAGAGCGTCCAGAAGTGCGGGTCCGCCAGCGGAATGTCGACGGCGTTGAGCATCACCGCATGGCCCATTTCGCGCCAGTTCGTGGCGATCATATTGGTCGCCACCGGCAGCCCGGTGGCCCGACGGAACTCGGCCATCACTTCGCGGCCCGAGAAGCCCTGTTCCGCGCCGCAGGGGTCTTCCGCATAGGTCAGGACATCCCCCAGCCCTTTGCACAGGCTAATGGCTTCATCCAGCAGCCATGCGCCGTTGGGATCGACGGTGATCCGCGCATCCGGGAAGCGCTTTTTCAGCGCCCGAGCCGTTTCAATCTCCTGCTCGCCGGGCAGCACGCCGCCCTTCAGCTTGAAATCCTTAAAGCCGTAGCGATCCTGCGCCGCCTCGGCCAGCCGCACCACCGCGTCGCTGGAGAGCGCTTCCTGGTGGCGCAGGCGATACCAGTCGTGATCGCCCGTGGATCGAGCCAGATAGGGGAGATCGGTTTTATTGCGATCGCCAATGTAGAACAGATAGCCCAGCACGGTGACCGCATCGCGCTGTTTGCCGGGCCCCAGCAGTTCGCAGACCGGGACATTGAGCGCCTTACCCAGTAAATCAAGCAGAGCCGCTTCCAGGGCGGCGACCGCATTGACGCGCAGTTCAAACGTCCAGGCACCTTTACCGAACGTCTCAAAGTCTGCCGACTGGTTGCCTTTATGCACCCGCTGAACCACCTTGTTCAGACGGGCAATCTCCTGCCCCACCACCAGCGGAATGGCATCGACCAGCGTCTGGTAAATCACCTCTCCGCCAGGGGCCTCGCCCACGCCGGTATTCCCTGCGCTGTCTTTTAGCACGACGATATTACGGGTAAACCAGGCGTTATGGGCGCCGCCAATATTGAGCAGCATGCTGTCCTGTCCGGCCACCGGGATGACCTTCATCTCGGTGACGATAGGGCTCGATTGCGTTGTCATCAGCCACGCTCCGCAACAGGTTTAAGTTCGACGCGTTTGATATCCCCCACCAGCACCAGGTAACTCAGGACCGCCACCAGCGCATGCACACCCACGTAGATTAGCGCACCGTTGAAAGAGCCGGTGGTACCGACGATGTAGCCGATAGCGATGGGCGTCACAATCCCGGAGATGTTGCCGAACATGTTGAACAGACCGCCGCTCAGGCCGCTGATCTCTTTCGGGGCCGTATCCGCCATCACCGCCCAGCCCAGCGCGCCAATGCCTTTGCCGAAGAAGGCCATCGCCATAAAGCCGATAATCATCCACTCGGCATTGACGTAGTTACAGAACACCATGGTCATGGAGAGCAGCATGCCGAGCACGATGGGCGTTTTACGCGCGATGTTCAGGGAACCGGTGCGGCGCATCAGCCAGTCGGAAATGACCCCGCCGAGCACGCCCCCCACGAAGCCACAGATGGCCGGGACCGAGGCAACAAACCCCGCTTTCAGAATCGACATGCCGCGTGCCTGCACCAGGTACACCGGGAACCAGGTGATGAAAAAGTAGGTCAAGGCGTTGATACAGTACTGGCCCAGATAGATCCCGATCATCATGCGCGATCCGACAAGCTGCCTGATCTGCGCCCATTTCTGGCTGAACGGCACTTTCGCCGTCGAGGATTTCTGATCCATGTTGATCAGCGCGCCACCTTCAGCGATGTACTCCAGCTCTTTTTTGTTTACGCCAGGGTGCAGGTTGGGTTCGTGGATCACTTTCAGCCAGATAAAGCTGATGACGATCCCGAGTCCGCCCATAAAGAAGAACACGTGCGACCAGCCCACCTCATGGGTTAGCCAGCCCATAATGGGCGCAAAGATCACCGTCGCGAAGTACTGTGCGGAGTTGAAAATCGCCACCGCCGTTCCCCTCTCCTGAGCCGGGAACCAGGCCGCCACAATGCGGCTGTTGCCCGGGAAGGAAGGCGCTTCCGCTAAGCCCACCAGGAAGCGCAGCGTGAAGAGCGCGACGATAATGCCGAAGCCGCTGAAGATATCGACGAAGCCCTGCAGCAGGGTAAAGGCAGACCAGATGAAGATGGACCAGAAGTAGACCCGTTTCGAGCCAAAGCGGTCGAGCAGCCAGCCGCCAGGAATTTGCCCGATGACGTAGGCCCACGAGAAGGCGGAGAAAACGTAACCCATGCCCACGGGATCAAGGCCGATATCTTTTGCCATTTCCGAGCCGGCAATCGACAGCGTGGCGCGGTCACCATAGTTAAAGGACGTGACGATAAACAGCATCACCACTATCCAGTAGCGGGCATTGGTGCGCTTTTCAGCGCTGCTCGCTGCGTGGCTTAATGAACTCATTGTTGCACTCCTGAAACATAGCTTTCGCCTGGTTCATTCTGTACAGCACCGGTAGGGTAAGCAGAATGAGATTGGTTTTTGTCGTTTTGGTACGGCCTGAAGCCGTTTTATCGTGACCGGAAAAGTATATGAAGGAGTGCCTCTTCACCTCACCGTGCAAAAACACAGTATTAAAGGGCGTGAGGGAGGTTGTTTAGGGCATAAGCCCAGAGGAGTGGAAGGTGGTTCACGGAAATGGCGTTTGGTGCGGGGTGTAATGCCGGGTGGCGGCTACGCCTGACCCGGCCTGGAAAACCCGCAGGCCCGCGCAAGCGAAGCGCCGCCGGGCAGAGTGTTATTTGAGAAGTGAGGCCCAGTTCTCCACCCACGGGTTTGATTCGCTTTCTGGCTCCGGGTGCTCACCCGCATCAATCAGCAGCATCTCGCCGACGCGCTGGGCGCTCTGCTCCTGCAACAGCGCATCGAACTGCTTGCCGCCGCCGCAGAAGTTGGCGTAAGCGCTGTCGCCGAGGGCGATGATGCCGTAGCGAACGTCTGGCTGATAGCCAAGCTGGTCTTTAATGCCCTGGAACAGCGGCACGATGCTGTCCGGCAGATCGCCCTGCCCGGTGGTGGAGGTCACCACCAGAATGTATTTATCTTTATACTTTTCCCAGTCCGCCAGCTCCGGGTCTTCATAGACCGTGGCTTTATGACCCTGGCTTGCCAGAATCGCCTCCGCCTCTTCCGCAACCAGCAGCGAGTTGCCGTACATTGTGCCGACAAAAATGCCTACTTCAGCCATGCTATTTTCCCATAGTGAATGCGCTTACTCTTCATCCTGAACGTTGCCCGAGGCAAACTCAACCCTTTCATTTTCGGGGAGTTGTCCCAGCCAGCCAAACTGTGACAGCGCCTGCATCCAGACGTCGTCCAGCCCCGCGCGGAGAGTCAGCGGCTCGCCGGTAAACGGGTGCGTCAGGCTCAGCTCGCTTGCGTGTAACATCAGACGATGGCAGCCAAAGTGTTCGGCCGCGCTGCGGTTCTGGCGCAAATCACCGTGTTTGCTGTCGCCAATAATCGGGTGGCGCAGATGCGCCAGATGGCGTCGCAGCTGGTGCTTGCGCCCGGTTTTCGGCAGAAGCTCGACCAGGCTGTAGCGTGTGGTCGGAAACTTGCTGGTGGCCACCGGCATTTCCGTGGTTGCCATGCCGCGATAATCCGTCACGGCCGGCTGCGGGCCTTTGTCATCCCGGGCAAATTTATCGCCGATTTTGTCCAGCTCCTCCACCAGCGGATAATCCAGGGTGGCGGACTCGGTCAGCCAGCCACGCACGATCGCGTGGTAGCGCTTCTGGATCTGGTGCTGTTCGAACTGCTGGGCCAGCAGACGGCCAGCTTCGCTGGAAAGCCCCATCAGCAGCACGCCGGAGGTCGGCCTGTCGAGGCGATGGGCGGTAAACACATGCTGACCAATCTGGTCACGAACGGTCTGCATCACCACCACTTTCTCGTCGCGATCCAGCCAGCTGCGGTGCACCAGCCAGCCTGACGGTTTATTCACCGCCACCAGCCACTCGTCCTGATAGAGGATCTCAAGCGTCATGCATCTTCACCGGCAAACAGGGCATCCAGCTTTTCCAGTTCGACCAGCATGACGTCGCGCGCAGGGTGCGTCGCTTCGAGCGCCATTTCATAATAGGGAGAGACAGCAAACGCCTGCGGCAAGGGGTGCCCCCCCTCAAGCAGGGCGTGCATGCGCGGAATTAACACCCACTGCAGCCACTCGAAAGGCGCCAGCGTATCCAGGCAGAAAGGCTGGGTGCTGGTGAACGCTTCTGGCTGCGGCGCGGTCTCCTGCCACAGCTGATGTTGGCGCAAAAGGGCTTCGATGGCGTGCAACTGAGCACGAACGCTATCGTGTTGCGTCATAGTAACCTCAACTGAAAATGTGAACGGCGCGCAGCATAGCATTGCGAAAGGCAGAAATAAAAAAAGGGAGCACTGTAAAAACAGTGCTCCCGGTTCGTTCCGCAGCATTCCAGCTACAATTCGTGCTCCCTGCTCATCCGTGACAACTTTTCCTGAAGCCCGAAGGCCTGGTCATCCGTCTACCTTTCGCATCCTGCACACATCTTCCTGACGTGTTTGTTTCATCCTGAAACGTCCTGGCCTTCCTGACCCACCGACCATCCTGACCGGCTCTCGTTCTCCTTCCTGGAGGTGTCCCTTACGCATCCTGCGTTATCCACTTCGCTTCATCCAGAAGCCTTCCTGCTGCGCCATCCTGACGAGTCCTGTGTGAGAAACGCCATCATCCTGATGTTCGTTTCTCGTGTCGGCTTCCTGTCGACGGAGATAGAATCCGCTATTCCGCTTCGTCTTACAACCCACTCAGCCAGCGTTGTAAGACGCGGGGACTCCCTAAAAATAATAGGAGGAACAACTAATTCGTTGAAAAATAGAGTGATATTAATCTGAATTTAATGAGGTAATACTGAATGTTCCAGCGATCTCTCACAAACCTTGTAAGAGATCTCTCACACGCGCTGTAGCAGCATGGATTACAGAAGAGGCTCAAGTCGGGTGAGGAAATCCGCAAGAGAAGGGGCGAGAGTCTCGCGATTGCGGGTACCGATAGTCTCTTTAATCACTTCGCCTGACAGGTTACAGACGGAGATAACGTCCAGTTCGCTGTCCAGCGTGGCAATAAAGAGCGTCGGAGAAAGCTTAAGGCGCTTTTGCGTGACCAGATGACCAATCAGGTTTTCCTGAACACGCTGCAGATCGTCTTCGCTCCAGGTCTGCAACAGCGTCAGCGTCATGTCCGCAAAGCGCGCGGGCATATCCCCAGCAAACTGCGTGGCATAAAACGCATGAACCGCTGGTTGTACCACAATGTCCATTGCCCGTTCAACCGCATTTACATTCTGCTCACCGTTATTCGGCTTCGGCTGCCAGATCACGTAATCCTCAAGCGAAGAGATAATGCACGGCGAAGGGACGCCATATAAATCAGCACTTTGCGGCCACGTGCCCTGCTTTTCATGCCATGCGTCGCAGTAGCGGGTCGTGAAGGTAGTGAGGGCATTTGCAGTTTCGATGTCCACCGATTTCTCTCTTCTTGTCAGACAGGATAAACTCAGGCCATAAGTGTACCTGTAAAGTGGCTATGAAACATGTCTTACGAAAATCATCAGGCGTTAACCGGCTTAACGCTGGGTAAATCGACCGATTACCGCGATACCTACGATGCAAGCCTGCTGCAGGGCGTGCCGCGTAGCCTGAACCGCGACCCTCTGGGACTGCACGCGGACGCGCTGCCGTTCGTGGGTGGCGATATCTGGACGCTGTACGAACTCTCGTGGCTTAACGCGCGCGGCCTGCCGCAGGTGGCGGTGGGACACGTTGAGCTGGACTATGCCAGCGTGAATCTCATCGAGTCCAAAAGCTTTAAGCTCTATCTCAACAGTTTTAACCAGACCAAATTCAACAGCTGGGACGACGTTCAGCGCACCCTGGAACGTGATTTAAGCGCCTGCGCGCAGGGTAAGGTGAGCGTTTCACTGTATCGCCTGCACGAGCTGGAAGGCCAGCCGGTCGCCCACTTCAACGGGACCTGCATCGACGATCAGGATATCGAGGTGGAGAATTATGAATTCAGCGCCGATTACCTCGAAAACGCGGCGAGCGGCAAGGTGGTTGAAGAGACGCTGGTGAGCCATCTGCTGAAATCCAACTGCCTGATTACCCACCAGCCGGACTGGGGCTCGGTGCAGATCCAGTATTGCGGGCCAAAAATCGACCGGGAAAAGCTGCTGCGCTACCTGGTGTCGTTCCGCCATCACAATGAATTCCACGAGCAGTGCGTGGAGCGCATCTTTAGCGATATCCAACGCTTCTGCCAGCCAGAAAAATTGAGCGTTTACGCGCGCTACACCCGCCGCGGCGGCCTGGACATCAACCCGTGGCGCACCAACACCGATTTTGTGCCTGCGACGGGCCGGCTGGTGCGTCAGTAATATAAATATTTTCACAATATGCGCGGTATCTTCCGCGCTTTAGGTTGTGAAACGTCACGCGGCAGGGCTATTGTAATCAACAGGGAAAGACGATAATCGTCCCGTAAGGAGCTCACTTGATTACACATATTAGCCCGCTTGGCTCAATGGATATGTTGTCGCAGCTGGAAGTGGACATGCTTAAACGCACGGCCAGCAGCGATCTTTATCAACTGTTTCGTAACTGTTCACTTGCCGTTCTGAACTCCGGAAGCCTGACAGACAACAGTAAAGAACTGCTGTCCCGCTTCGAAAGCTTTGATATCAACGTGCTACGCCGCGAGCGCGGCGTGAAGCTTGAAGTCATCAACCCGCCGGAAGAGGCGTTTGTCGACGGACGCATCATCCGTTCACTTCAGGCTAACCTGTTTGCCGTGCTGCGTGACATCCTGTTTGTTAACGGGCAGATCCACAACGCAGGCCGTTTCCAGCATCTCGACCTGGAAAGCTCGGTCCATATCACCAACCTGGTGTTCTCTATTTTGCGCAACGCCCGTGCCCTGCACGTGGGTGAAGCGCCGAACATGGTCGTCTGCTGGGGCGGTCACTCCATTAACGAAACCGAATACCTTTATGCGCGTCGGGTGGGCACCCAGCTTGGCCTGCGCGAGCTGAATATCTGTACCGGATGTGGTCCGGGTGCGATGGAAGCGCCAATGAAAGGTGCCGCAGTGGGTCACGCGCAGCAACGCTACAAAGAGGGACGGTTTATCGGCATGACCGAGCCGTCCATCATCGCCGCTGAGCCACCTAACCCGCTGGTTAACGAGCTGATTATCATGCCGGATATCGAAAAACGTCTTGAAGCGTTTGTTCGTATCGCCCACGGCATCATCATCTTCCCGGGCGGCGTGGGGACAGCGGAAGAGCTGCTCTATCTGCTGGGTATTCTGATGAACCCGGCCAACAAAGATCAGGTCCTGCCGCTGATCCTGACCGGGCCGAAAGAGAGCGCCGACTACTTCCGCGTGCTGGACGAGTTTATCGTACACACGCTGGGTGAAGCCGCGCGTCGTCACTATCGCATCATCATCGACGATGCTGCGGAAGTGGCGCGCCAGATGAAAAAAGCGATGCCGCTGGTGAAGGAGAACCGTCGCGATACCGGGGATGCCTACAGCTTTAACTGGTCAATCCGCATTGCGCCGGACCTGCAGATCCCGTTCGAGCCTTCACACGAGAACATGGCGAACCTGAAACTCTACCCGGACCAGCCGGTGGAAGTCCTGGCCGCCGATCTGCGTCGCGCCTTCTCCGGGATTGTGGCGGGCAACGTCAAAGAGGTCGGTATCCGCGCCATTGAGCAGTACGGTCCGTACAAGATCCACGGCGACCCGGAGATGATGCGCCGCATGGATGACATGCTGCAGGGCTTTGTCGCCCAGCACCGCATGAAGCTGCCGGGCTCCGCCTATATTCCTTGCTACGAAATCTGCACATAACGCTTAGCGGCATCTCATCAAAGCCGGGTCGCCCTGTCGCGCGTTCCGGCTTTTTTTATTCCTGATGTAATTCATAGGCATCACTTATATCTTTTACAAAATCGCCACAAACGCAAACGATTACCTGTATTTTTCAACCGTAAATTATCAGCCTTAATCCAAATTACCTGCCAGAAAATACTAAAAACCCATTTCTTTACAGCGAAAGACACCTATATCAAGGGCCAGTCTTTCAGCGCACATGTCGTTGGTGGTAGCCTTCGCGCGAGTAAATTCTCTTTGATGTTTTTTTAACAGATAAATGGTCTAAAGATGCCCACATCATAAGTGGATTATTGCATTTGGGATCGCGATCACTGATAGATTCATAACGAGAATGTATCTTTCCGCCCGCCAATAGTTACGGGCGAAAATTATTAAAAAACCGTCACTGAACGAATTTCATATTACCGTCAGGCACTTTTTCATCGGATTTGACTAAAAACCTGACAATTTGCTTCCTCCAGGAGATACAGATGGAAACCACTCAAACCAGCACCGTTGCTTCGATTGAATCCCGAAGTGGTTGGCGCAAAACGGATACCATGTGGATGCTTGGCCTTTACGGCACGGCAATCGGCGCTGGTGTACTGTTCCTTCCTATCAACGCAGGCGTCGGCGGTCTGATTCCGCTGATCATTATGGCTATCATTGCTTTCCCGATGACCTTCTTTGCACACCGCGGTCTGACCCGCTTCGTGCTGTCCGGTAAAAACCCGGGCGAAGACATCACTGAAGTGGTTGAAGAGCATTTCGGCGTGGGCGCAGGTAAACTGATTACCCTGCTCTACTTCTTCGCGATTTACCCTATCCTGCTGGTCTACAGCGTGGCGATCACCAACACCGTTGAAAGCTTCATGCTGCACCAGCTGCACATGACGCCGCCACCGCGTGCCATCCTGTCTCTGATCCTGATTGTCGGCATGATGACCATCGTGCGCTTCGGTGAGCAGATGATTGTGAAAGCGATGAGCGTACTGGTGTTCCCGTTTGTAGCCGCACTGATGCTGCTGGCCTGCTACCTGATCCCACAGTGGAACGGCGCAGCGCTGGAAACCCTGTCCCTGAGCAGCGCGTCTGCAACCGGTAACGGCCTGCTGATGACCCTGTGGCTGGCGATCCCGGTAATGGTCTTCTCCTTCAACCACTCCCCAATCATCTCCTCTTTCGCCGTGGCGAAACGTGAAGAGTACGGTAATGGCGCAGAGAAGAAGTGCTCCAGCATCCTGGCACGCGCTCACATCATGATGGTGCTGACCGTTATGTTCTTCGTCTTCAGCTGCGTACTGAGCCTCTCCCCGGCGGACCTGGCGGCAGCGAAAGAGCAGAACATCTCAATTCTGTCTTACCTGGCGAACCACTTTAACGCACCGCTGATTGCGTGGATGGCACCGATCATCGCGATGATCGCCATCACCAAATCCTTCCTGGGCCACTACCTCGGCGCACGTGAAGGCTTCAACGGTATGGTGATCAAATCTCTGCGCGGTAAAGGCAAGAGCATTGAAATCAACAAGCTGAACAAAATCACTGCACTGTTCATGCTGCTCACCACCTGGGCGGTAGCGACGCTGAACCCAAGCATCCTGGGCATGATTGAAACCCTGGGCGGCCCGGTCATCGCGATGATTCTGTTCCTGATGCCGATGTACGCGATTCAGAAAGTCCCTGCTATGCGTAAGTACAGCGGTCATGTCAGCAACGTCTTTGTGGTTATCATGGGGCTTATCGCTATCTCTGCGATCTTCTACTCCCTGTACACCATGTTCTGATTCTCACCCGCGCCGTCCCCGGACGGCGCACTCCCTCCTCTCTGACTGAAAGCAATGGACGCATCATGATTAGCGTATTCGATATCTTCAAAATCGGTATTGGTCCTTCCAGCTCTCACACCGTCGGACCGATGAAAGCCGGTAAGCAGTTCACGGATGACTTGATTGCACGCGGCATCCTGCACGACATCACCCGCGTGGTTGTCGATGTATACGGCTCACTTTCCCTGACCGGGAAAGGCCACCACACCGATATCGCCATTATCATGGGCCTGGCGGGAAACCTGCCGGACACCGTTGATATTGATGCGATCCCTGGCTTTATCCAGGACGTGAACACCCACGGGCGCCTGCTGCTGGCGAACGGCGAGCATGAGGTTGAATTCCCGGTTGACCACTGCATGAATTTCCATGCGGACAACCTGTCGCTACACGAAAACGGCATGCGCATTACCGCGCTGGCCGGCGACAAAGCGGTATACAGCCAGACTTACTACTCTATCGGCGGCGGTTTTATCGTCGACGAAGACCACTTTGGTCAAACCAGTACCTCTTCTGTCGAGGTGCCGTATCCGTACAAAACGGCGGCAGATCTCCAGCGCCACTGCCAGGAGACGGGCCTTTCCCTCTCCGGTCTGATGATGAAAAACGAGCTGGCGCTGCACAGCAAAGAGGAGCTGGAACAGCACTTCGCTAACGTCTGGGACGTGATGCGCGGCGGTATTGAGCGCGGGATCACCACCGAAGGCGTTCTGCCGGGCAAGCTTCGCGTACCGCGTCGTGCGGCAGCGCTGCGCCGTATGCTGGTGAGCACTGACAAAACGACTACGGACCCGATGGCCGTGGTGGACTGGATCAACATGTTCGCCCTGGCGGTAAACGAAGAAAACGCCGCAGGGGGCCGTGTGGTCACCGCGCCAACCAACGGTGCCTGCGGCATCGTTCCGGCCGTACTGGCGTACTACGACAAGTTTATCCGTGAAGTGAACGCGAACTCGCTGGCACGCTACCTGCTGGTGGCCAGTGCGATTGGTTCGCTGTATAAGATGAACGCCTCCATTTCCGGTGCGGAAGTGGGCTGTCAGGGTGAAGTCGGCGTGGCGTGCTCCATGGCGGCGGCAGGTCTGGCGGAGCTGTTGGGCGCAAGCCCGGCGCAGGTGTGCATCGCTGCGGAAATCGGCATGGAACACAACCTGGGACTGACCTGCGATCCGGTTGCCGGCCAGGTACAGGTTCCGTGCATCGAGCGTAACGCGATTGCCTCCGTGAAGGCGGTGAACGCGGCACGTATGGCGCTGCGCCGCACCAGCGAACCGCGCGTCTGCCTCGATAAGGTTATCGAGACCATGTACGAAACCGGTAAAGATATGAACGCCAAATACCGCGAAACCTCTCGCGGCGGCCTGGCGATGAAGATCGTAACCTGCGATTAAGCCTCTCAGGAAGCCTCGTTTTGCGAGGCTTCTTCCTGTTTTCCCCACCATTCATAGTTTCACGCTGCTGACAGTGTTACCCTTCACGCATTAGATAGAAGGGAGATTATCTGTGGCCGTTCATTTACTTATCGTCGATGCACTTAACCTGATTCGCCGTATCCATGCGGTACAGGGGACGCCTTGTAAAGACACCTGCCTGCACGCGCTGGAACAGCTTATCCGCCACAGTGAACCCACCCATGCGGTCGCGGTTTTTGATGACGAAGCCCGCAACACGGGCTGGCGGCACCAGCGTCTGCCCGACTACAAAGCCGGACGCGCACCGATGCCGGACGATCTTCACGCCGAATTACCCATGCTGCGCGCCGCATTTGAACAGCGGGGCGTCCCCTGCTGGGGCGCACAGGGAAATGAAGCCGACGATCTCGCGGCCACCCTGGCCGTAAAGGTGGCGAGTGCCGGGCATCAGGCCACGATCGTTTCAACGGACAAAGGCTACTGCCAGCTGCTCTCCCCCACTATCCGTATTCGCGACTATTTTCAAAAACGCTGGCTGGACGCGCCGTTCATTGCCAGCGAGTTTGGCGTATCGCCTGAGCAATTGCCGGATTACTGGGGTCTGGCAGGCATCAGCAGCTCTAAAGTTCCGGGCGTGGCCGGTATTGGGCCGAAGAGCGCCGCGCAGTTGCTGACCGATTTTCAGCGTCTGGAGGGCATTTACGCCCGTCTGGACGAGGTGCCAGAAAAATGGCGCAAGAAGCTGGAGGCGCATAAAGAGATGGCGTTTATCTGCCGGGAAATCGCAACGCTACAGACGGATTTACAGCTGGACGGGAATTTACAGCAGTTGCGCTTAGAACGTTAAAACGACTACAGGGTTTTTGTAGGCCCGGTAAGCGCAGCGCCACCGGGCAAAACAAAGTACGTGCTAACGCTCGTCGCGACGCCCGCCTACGGCCGCCCACCAGCGACGAATATGCACCGTCACCTCTTCGCGGTCGTGATACAGCTGACGCGCCTGGATCTCCACGTTAATCCCATGTTCGTCCATCTGCTCCTGAATGTAGGTCAGGTTCTGCGACACTTCCTCATAGCGCTTTTTCATCGGCAGCTTGAGGTTGAAAATGGTCTCGCGACACCAGCCATTAACCAGCCAGGAGGCCATCAGCGCGGCCACTTTCGCCGGTTTCTCAACCATGTCGCACACCATCCATGAGATGTTGTTGCGGTTCGGGCGATAGCGGAAACCGTCTTCACGCAGCCAGGTGACCTGTCCGGTGTCCATAAGGCTTTGCGCCATTGGGCCGTTATCAACGGACGATACCCACATGTTGCGTTTCACCAGCTGATAGGTCCAGCCGCCCGGGCACGCGCCGAGATCGACAGCGTACATGCCGTTTGCCAGACGCTCATCCCACTCATCCGCCGGGATAAAGACGTGGAACGCCTCTTCAAGCTTCAGCGTAGAACGGCTTGGCGCATCGGCCGGGAAGCGCAAACGCGGGATGCCCATAAAGAAAGGAGAGTTGTTGGTGGTATACGAGTAGCCCGTATAGCAGCAGCCCGGTGCAATAAAGAAGATATGCACCACCGGACGCTTCGGCGTTTCGTAGTTCGTCAGCACGCCCGCCTCACGCAGCGCCGCGCGCAGCGGAACGGTGAACTTACGGCAGAACTTCATCAGCTCTTTACTTTCGTTGGTATCCGCCACTTCAACGCGCAGATCGCCGCCCTTCTCCACCACGCCCTGCAGCATGCCCACGATTGGCGTGATGCGGTCTTCCGGGGGAAGGTCTTTGAGCAGCTCACCCGCGACAAACATCTGGCGCGCAAAAATCAGCGAGCTGAACGGCAGCTCGCGCGCCAGCTTATCCGCATCTTCAGGCTGATAGCATTCGAATACCACATAGCCCGCGTTTTCTTTTACGCGGGCGAAGCCGAAGATTTCGCGCTTCGCCGCTTTATCGGTAATTTCCGCGGCGCACTCTTTCTCAAACCCCGGGCGACAATATAAAACAACCTTATTCATGAACAACGCCCTTGCGTTTCAGACGGATAGCTCCGATAAACATTAATACCCAACCCGCCAGGAAGCTGACGCCACCGACAGGTGTAACAAACGCCCACAGGCGTAAATGCGAAAGTGCCAGACAGTAAAGGCTGCCGCTGAAAAGCACCGTACCCAGCGCCAGAAAGACGCTGCTCCAGTAAAACCAGATGCTGATACGGCGCTGCATCGCCACCGCCAGCCCAAAGATTGCCAGCGTATGGAACGCCTGATATTCAAGGCCGGTCTGGATCCAGCCCATCTCTACAGCGCCCAACGACTTGCTTAAGACATGTGCGCCAAAGGCGCCCAGTGCAACAAAAATAAAGCCACTCACCGCGGCAAAAATCAGCATGAATCGGCTGGTCATGTTTAAGTCCTGAATTGATGCGTGCCCGGCACACAAACGTTATTGTTCATACCTGAAGCGGAATTTTTCTTGCTCGCTTGCCGCTTTCGCCAGTATCCACTGCCGGAAGGCGGCTATTTTACCCAGTTCTGCCTGACTGTCATGACAAACCAGATAAAACGCATTCTTGCTGACCAGTACATCATTAAAAGGGCAGACCAGGCGACCTGCCTCTATTTCGGACTGCGCCATGACGTTGTTCGCCAACGCCACGCCTTGCCCGTGAATGGCAGCCTGTAACACCATCGCACTGTGGCTAAAGATGGGTCCCTGCTGCACGTTTATATGTGTAAGACCTAATTGACGGGTATAAGTTTGCCAGTCGCGTCGAGAGGCATCATGCAAAAGCGTATGCTGCGCCAGGTCAGCGGGAGACTTCAGCGCTTTGTCGCCCGTTAACAGCAGAGGGGAACAGACCGGCAGGAGATATTCTGCGTATAATTTCTCAACACGCAAGCCCGGCCAGTTACCGCGCCCATAAAAAATCGCGACGTCCACGTCATCGGCCAGCTTGTCTTCCTGACGATCCACGGCCTGGATTCGAACGTCTATCCCCGGATAAGCTGAGTTAAAGCTTGAGAGTCTTGGCACCAGCCACTGAATGGCAAAACTGGGCAATAAACTAACAGTCAGAGCACCTTTTGCACTGCGGGCCTGTAGCTTACGCGTGGCTTCAGTAAGCTGCGAAAAAATCTCTTTAATATCCTGAAAATAGCTCTGCCCCTCTTCGGTCAACAGCAACGAGCGGTTGCGTCGACGAAACAGCTTAAGGCCCAGAAAATCCTCCAGAGACTTGATTTGGTGACTTACTGCGGCCTGTGTCACAAAAAGCTCATCGGCTGCGCGGGTGAAGCTCAGGTGACGTGCTGCTGCATCAAAAACACGTAATGCGTTGAGGGGGGGCAATCGCTTTGACATGGTTATATGGCTTAGATGTTAAAGGAATTTAACAAATAGGAAACAACGTTTAACCTATTAGTTTTTTTTATCTGAGCCATTATAATTTGTCCGTTGAGGAACTACCAGCAAATACCTATAGTGGCGGCACTTCCTGAGCCGGAACGAAGAGCTTTTTTCGGAATGCGTGTTCTGAAGGGCTTTTGGCTTACGGTTGTGATGTTGTGTTGTTGTGTTTGCAATTGGTCTGCGATTCAGACCACGGTAGCAACGCTACCAATTTTTCACTTCCTGTACATTTACCCTGTCTGTCCATAGTGATTAATGTAGCACCGCCAACTTGCGGTGCTTTTTTTTCGCCTGCGATCGGTTAATGCTCGATCTCTTTCATCTCTTTCACGTCCGTGCGGTTGATCTGCTGCTTGTTCCCGTTAGCATCTTTGTACGAAATCATCCCGGTATCGTTATCGGTTGTCGGTTTCCCTTCCGAAACGATGGAACGACCATCGTTGGTGTGCATCACGTAGTTGTTACCGGAACAGGCGCTCAGGGCAAAAGTAAACGCACAGGCAGAGATGATTGCAGCTGTCTTATTCATGATTATTCTCCTTTAGCAATTAATGCTATTCAAACCTCGATTTATAACAGGCTAAAACATCCGCCTAACACTATTTAGCATAACCTGCTTTTTTGGGGTCATGAGGATAAGCAGACAATTCTGATAGATATCAACCTCCTTGCCCTGCCGCGGAAATTGCGCGACGATCGTGATATTGAAATGAGGAATCCCATGAACGCTTTCAGTCCTGCGCAGTTCCGCGCACAGTTTCCGGCGCTGGCCGATGCCGGTATTTATCTGGACAGTGCCGCCACCGCCCTTAAGCCACAGGCGGTCATTGACGCCACGCAGCAGTTTTACAGCCTGAGCGCCGGGAACGTGCATCGCAGCCAGTTTGCCGAGGCGCAGCGATTAACCGCGCGCTACGAAGCCGCACGCGATCGCGTGGCGCACCTGATCAATGCCGAAAGCGGGAAAAATATCGTCTGGACGCGCGGCACCACCGAGGCCATCAATATGGTGGCCCAGTGCTACGCGCGCCCGCTGCTTCAGCCGGGCGATGAGATCGTCGTCAGCGAGGCGGAACATCACGCCAACCTGGTGCCGTGGCTGATGGTGGCCGAACAAACGGGTGCACGCGTGGTGAAGCTTCCGCTGGGCGCAGACCTTCTGCCCGATGTGGCCCGTCTCCCCGAGTTGATTACCCCCCGCAGCCGCATTCTGGCGCTTGGACAGATGTCTAACGTCACCGGTGGTTGCCCGGACCTGGCTCAGGCGATTCGCATCGCGCATGCCAACGGTATGGTGGTGATGGTTGACGGCGCCCAGGGCGTGGTGCATTTCCCCGCCGACGTGCAGGCGCTGGATATCGACTTCTATGCCTTCTCAGGACATAAGCTCTACGGGCCAACCGGTATTGGGGTGTTGTACGGCAAGCCGGAACTTCTGGCAAAAATGACCCCGTGGCTCGGGGGCGGCAAGATGATCGCTGAAGTGTCGTTCGAGGGCTTCAAAACGCAGGATGTCCCCTATCGCCTTGAAGCCGGTACGCCGAACGTAGCCGGCGTGATTGGCCTAAGCGCGGCGCTGGAGTGGCTGGCAGAAACAGACAGTGTTCAGGCTGAAAGCTGGAGCCGGGGGCTGGCGACGCTGGCAGAGGAAGAACTGAAAAAGCGCCCGGGTTTTCGCTCGTTCCGCGTTCAGGATTCAAGCCTGCTCGCCTTTGATTTTGTGGGCGTGCATCACAGCGACATGGTGACGCTGCTGGCCGGGTATGGCATCGCCCTGCGCGCCGGGCAGCACTGCGCGCAGCCGCTGCTGGCGGCGCTCGGCGTGAGCGGCACGCTGCGCGCCTCGTTCGCGCCCTATAACACACAAAGCGATGTTGACGCGCTGGTTGCCGCCGTCGACCGCGCGCTTGAAATACTGGTGGATTAATGACTCACGCTGCTTTAGCCGGACATCCGTTTGGCACCGTCATCACTGAAGAGACGTTAAAACAGACCTTTGCCCCGCTTTCACAGTGGGAAGATAAATATCGCCAGCTGATTCTTCTCGGTAAGCAGTTACCGACCCTCTCTGACGATCTCAAGGCGCAGGCGAAAGAGATCGCTGGCTGTGAAAACCGCGTCTGGCTGGGCGTAAGCGTTTCCGGTGAGAAGCTGCACTTCTTCGGCGACAGCGAAGGCCGCATCGTCCGGGGCCTGTTGGCCGTATTGTTGACGGCAGTGGAAGGGAAAAGCGCGGCGGAACTGCTGGCGCATTCGCCGCTGGCGTTATTTGATGAGCTGGGGCTGCGCGCGCAGCTCAGCGCCTCGCGCGGTCAGGGGTTGATCGCGCTCAACGAGGCGGTACTGGACGCCGCACGTCAGGCTCAGGCCTGACGTTCCGCCTTCGCCATCATCTTCTTCAGGGCGTGAGACACCGCCACAAAGCCGAAGGAAGCGGTCACCATGGTGGCCGCGCCAAAGCCTGAGGCGCAATCCATTCTCTTTGGCCCTTCCGCCGTGCTTTTCATCGCACACACGGAACCATCGGCCTGCGGGTAGACCAGCGCTTCGGTCGAGAACACGCAGTCTACGCCCAGCTTGCCCTTGCTGTTCTTCACCACGTTAAAGTCGCTCTTCAGGCGTTCACGCAGCTTGGCGGCAAGAGGATCCTGAATGGTTTTCGCCAGATCGGCCACCTGGATCTGCGTAGGGTCGATTTGCCCGCCCGCGCCGCCGGTCGTCACCAGGGGAACCTTGTAACGACGACAGTAGGCGATCAGCGCCGCTTTTGGACGCACGCTGTCGATGGCGTCAATCACATAGCTGTAGCCTTTGCTCATGTATTCAGCGACGTTATCTGCCGTCACAAAATCATCAATCACCGTGACCCGACATTCCGGGTTAATCAGGCGGATACGTTCCGCCATGACCTCCGATTTTGCCAGGCCGACGCTATCACGCAGGGCGTGGATTTGACGGTTGGTGTTGGTGACGCACACGTCATCCATATCAATCAGCGTGATTGCGCCAATACCGGTTCTCGCCAGCGCTTCTGCGGCCCACGACCCCACACCACCAATGCCCACGACGCAGACATGCGCATCCGCAAACAGCTGCAGGGCTTTTTCACCATAGAGACGTGCCGTGCCGCCAAAACGCTGGCGCCAGGCATCGCTGATTACCACAGACATAACACCTCAGATGTAAAAAGGGTGAGGTTCTCCTCACCCTGAACAGTAATCCGTATTGCGCTCAGAATACCACAATCAGCCGCTGAATACGTTTCCGGCACCCGGTGCCGTCTTAAGCACCCACACGCGTCCGTAGTGGTTATACCAGCCTGCGCGGTGGCCTGCATCCGGGCCAATGCCCTGATAGATATCGAAGTGCTGCCCTTTGATCGCGCCGCCAACGTCCAGCGCCACCATCAGACGCAGCTCATACTGGCCGTTGAACTTGCCGTTGTTGTCCAGCAGCGGGACCTCTGCCAGCAGCGTGGTGCCCGCAGGAATAATCGAACGATCCGATGCCACCGACGCACGGCCAATCAGCGGCACCGCGCTCGCCCCTTTCACCGGCGCGAAGTTTTGCGGTTTAAAGAAGACGAACGACGGGTTCTGCTCCAGCAGCTCACGCACCTCGGCTTCGCTGTGCTTTTCGCCCCACTCGCGGATCGCCTGCATCGACATGTCTTCTTTCTTCACTTCGCCGCGGTCGATCAGCACCTTGCCAATACTGCGATAGGCGTGGCCGTTTTTACCGGAATAGCTGAAGAAGTTAAGCGGCGAGCCGTCGCCAAAATCAATATAGCCGCTGCCCTGAACGTCCATGATGAAGTTGTCCATCAGGGAGTTGCTGTAAGCAAGAACGTAGTTTTCGCTCAGCGCACCGGCGTAGATCTCAGCGCGCGACGGCAGACGACCGCGTTTTGGCGGCATACGGTAGATAGGGTACTGGAATTCGCCCTGACGCGTGTGTCGCGCCTGGATAACCGGGGTGTAGTAGCCGGTAAACTGAACGTTGCCGTAGTTATCGGCCCCTTCCATCTGCCAGGCGTCGATACCAAACTGGCGCATGTTGCGCGTATCGCCGCCCGCGCGCAGCCAGTCCTGCACCGCGCTATAAACGTTGTTCTGTGCGCTGTACAGACGCGGTGACGCGTTGCGGATCTGGTAAACCTGCTCGGAGAAATCTCCGGCATTGATCGGTGCGCCGACCGCATCAGGCTGATTAACTAAAGAGAAAGGCTGGGATAACTTCCCGTCTTTATACTGTTGACCGCGATCGGTCGGTTTGGAAGAACAGGCCGCAAGAATCGCTACCATTGCGCCCGCCATCAGATACTTCGCCCAACGTCCTTTCATTCTGTCTCGTCTTTAAGTTGCCCATTTCCGCGTGATGAAGATAACAAACCGCCAGGGCTAATGAAATGCGATCGCATGCCCTTTGGCAAATTTTGCGCAAAAAATAGTCCAAACAGCGCCATGTCGTTCAATTTGCATACAAAATCATGATAAATGTGAAAAAGGGGTTGCATCACAAGTCTATCCGAGTATAGTGCGCATCCACGGACGCGGGGTGGAGCAGCCTGGTAGCTCGTCGGGCTCATAACCCGAAGGTCGTCGGTTCAAATCCGGCCCCCGCAACCAATTAAAATTTGATGAAGTATCTTCTACGACTGTAGAAAGACGGACGCGGGGTGGAGCAGCCTGGTAGCTCGTCGGGCTCATAACCCGAAGGTCGTCGGTTCAAATCCGGCCCCCGCAACCAACACTTCTAAAACAATAAACACCCTTAAGGGTGTTTTTTTGTATCTGTCGTTTGTGAATTTGCCGGGCGTTTACCCGGCCAAAAGATCTACCCGCGCCGCGCCAGCGTCGCCCCGTCAGAGAAATACGCACGAATCCCTGCCAGAATCGACTCCGCCACTTCCTGCTGGAATTTTGCCGTCTTGAGCTTACGCTCCTCTTCCACGTTACTGATAAACGCGGTTTCAACCAGGATGGACGGGATATCCGGCGCCTTGAGTACCGCAAATCCGGCCTGTTCAACGCTGTTCTTGTGCAGCTTATTGATGTTGCCCAGCTTGCCCAGCACCGCTTTACCAAACTTCAGGCTGTCGTTAATGGTCAGCGACTGCACCATGTCGAACATGGTGTGGTCGACGTAGCGGTCGCCGCTTTTGCTCACGCCACCGATCAGGTCCGAGGCGTTCTGGGTATCCGCCAGGTATCTTGCTGCGGTACTGGTCGCGCCTTTGGTTGAGAGCGCAAACACCGACGAGCCGCTTGGCTGACGGCTGGTAAACGCATCCGCATGGATCGAGACGAACAAATCTGCGCGCTGCTTCTGTGCTTTCGCCACCCTGACCTTCAGCGGAATAAAGACGTCTTCATTACGCGTCATATAGGCGCGCATATTGCCTTCTTTATCAATCAGCGCCTTCAGACGACGGGCAATTTGCAGAACCACGTCTTTTTCACGCGTGCGGTATTTCCCCACCGCACCGGAGTCTTCGCCGCCGTGGCCTGGATCGAGCATGATCACAATCGGACGATCGCGCCCTGCTTTCCCCGGCTGCGGACCGCTTTGCGCCGGCGGAACCTGACGCTGCAGATCGCCTTTGTTGTAATCTTCCAGCAGGGCAAGAAGTGGATCCTGAATATCCGTCGCATTGGCCGGGTAGAGATCCATGACCAGGCGCTCTTTGAACGTCGCGACAGGCGCCAGGGCAAACAGCTGCGGCTTCACGTTCTGCTTCAGTTCAAACACCATGCGCACGGTTTGCGGATCGAACTGCCCGACGCGCGCCGATTTAATAAACGGATCGTCGCCGCGGATCTGCGCCGCCATCCCTTTCAGCACGGAGTTGAGGTTAACGCCTTCGAGATCCACCACCACACGTTCCGGGTTGCTGAGGGCAAATTGCTTATATTTCAGCACGCGATTGGATTCGACCGTCACGCGCGTATAGGTCGACGATGGCCAGACGCGCACCGCCACGACCTGACTGGTGGCGGCAAGACCGACCTGACTGATGCTAAGCAACCACATTGCCCCGGCCCCTTTTAACAAACGGCGGCGGCTTATTGCTGAATTGGATCCCGACATGCTTCTCCCGAGCAAGAACACTGACTGATATACAAAATGTCCAGATTGACCGAAAACTTTAACGAATGACGCATAAACTGTCATCTATAAAAGGGTAAACAATCATACGCTAACGCACGGATTACTTATCATTTTCTGTGGGTCGCGGAAAATTTGCGCTTGCACACGCGGCTATAATCGAATAAAAATACAGAAATTACGAATAAACATTCATTAAGGGTTGTGCCATGGTGAAGGAACGTAGAACCGAACTGGTCCAGGGATTCCGCCATTCTGTTCCCTATATCAACGCCCATCGAGGAAAAACGTTTGTCATAATGCTTGGCGGCGAAGCCATTGAGCATGAAAATTTTTCCAGCATCGTCAATGACATTGGCCTGCTGCACAGCCTGGGGATCCGCCTGGTGGTGGTCTATGGCGCGCGCCCGCAGATCGACGCTAACCTGGCCGCTCACCATCACGAGCCGATTTACCACAAGCATACCCGCGTCACGGATGCCAAAACCCTTGAGCTGGTGAAGCAGGCGGCAGGTCTGCTGCAGCTGGATATCACCGCTCGCCTGTCCATGAGCCTGAACAACACGCCGCTGCAGGGCGCGCATATCAACGTCGTGAGCGGCAACTTCATCATTGCCCAGCCGCTCGGCGTGGACGATGGCGTGGATTACTGCCACAGCGGCCGCATTCGTCGTATTGATGAAGAAGCCATTCACCGCCAGCTGGACAGCGGCGCCATCGTCCTGATGGGCCCGGTCGCCGTTTCCGTGACCGGCGAAAGCTTTAACCTGACGTCCGAAGAGATCGCCACGCAGCTGGCGATCAAGCTGAAGGCGGAAAAAATGATTGGGTTCTGCTCCTCCCAGGGCGTCGTGAATGATGAAGGAACGATCGTGCCGGAACTCTTCCCGAATGAAGCCCAGGCCCGCGTGGAAGCGCTGGAAGCCGAAGGCGATTATCACTCCGGCACGGTCCGCTTCCTGCGTGGCGCCGTGAAGGCCTGCCGCAGCGGCGTGCGTCGTAGCCACCTGATCAGCTATCAGGAAGACGGCGCCCTGCTGCAGGAGCTGTTCTCCCGCGACGGTATTGGTACGCAGATTGTCATGGAGAGCGCAGAGCAGATCCGCCGCGCCACCATCAACGACATCGGCGGTATTCTGGAGCTGATCCGCCCGCTGGAACAGCAGGGTATTCTGGTGCGTCGTTCACGCGAGCAGCTTGAGATGGAAATCGACAAATTCACCATTATTCAGCGCGATAACCTGACGATTGCCTGCGCCGCGCTCTATCCGTTCCCGGAAGAGAAGATCGGTGAAATGGCCTGCGTGGCGGTGCATCCTGATTACCGCAGCTCTTCACGCGGTGAAATGCTGCTTGAGCGCGTGGCGGCACAGGCGCGCCAGATGGGGCTGAGCAAGCTGTTCGTCCTGACGACGCGCAGCATTCACTGGTTCCAGGAGCGCGGGTTCACGCCGGTGGATATCGATTCTCTGCCGGAAACGAAGAAAGAGATGTACAACTATCAGCGCCGTTCAAAAGTGCTGATGGCGGACCTGGGATGATACGACGCCCTCACCGTGCGGCGAGGGCGTTCGTTCAGAGGGACTCAAATATCGCGCCCAGCCCGCTTCGGCGTTCCGTGCGGGTGGCAATCGCCTGCACCAGCACGCGTTCATCGGTATACAGCGACAGGCGCTGACGCGCGCGCGTAATGGCGGTATAGATCAGCTCGCGGGTAATGACGGGGGAAAGCTGCGTGGGCAGGATCAGCGCCGCGTGGTTAAACTCGGAGCCCTGGGACTTATGCACCGTCATCGCCCAGGCGGTTTCATGCTCGGGCAAACGGCTGGGCTGGAAAGACTTCACGCTCCCGTCCGGCATCTGGAACCAGACGCGCAGCCCCTGGCCGCAGTCGAGCGCAATCCCGATATCCCCGTTAAACAACCCCAGCGCGCTGTCGTTGCGGGAAATCATCACCGGCCGCCCTTCATACCAGCGCGAGTGCGGGGTGCGGTTTATTTTACGCTTTTGCACCAGCAGCTGTTCCAGCCTGTCGTTCAGGCCCCGGACACCAAAGGGCCCTTCCCTCAGCGCACAGAGCAGCTGATATTCACCAAATGCAGCAATGACCTGCTCCGGTGAACGCTGCTGTTGTACGCCCGTCAGAAAGTGCTGATACCCCTGCAGGGCATCATCCAGCATCGCCTGATACTCTTCCCCGGTCTGCAGCGATTTTTTCTCAATATCCGTAAAGGTGCCGTCAAACACCGCAGTGGTTGTGCGCCGGTCGCCCCGGTTCACGGCCGCCGCAAGCTGGCCGATACCGGAATCGCTGCCGAAGCGGTAGCTTTTCTGCAGCAGACACAGGCTGTCGCGCAGCGCTCCTGCAAGCGAATGGTTTTCAGAAGTGAGCGAGCATCCGGTGAGACGGGCTAATTCCTGAGCGCGTTCTGCGGTATATCCCAGGCTGGCATAGGTGCAGATATCGCCCAGCACAGCCCCCGCCTCCACGGAGGCAAGCTGGTCGCGATCGCCCAGGAAAATAACGCGCGCGTGCGGCGGTAGGGCATCAATCAAACGCGACATCATCGTCAGGTCAATCATCGATGCCTCATCCACCACCAGCACATCCAGGTGCAGGGGATTACCGGCATGGTAGCGCAAACGCTGGCTGCCGGGCTGAGCGCCAAGCAAACGGTGCAGCGTGCTGGCTTCGTTGGGGAAAAGCGCCAGCTGCTCCCCGGTAAGCGGCAGCTTTTGCAGCGCGCCGCCTAACGATTCCGTGAGACGCGCCGCCGCTTTACCGGTGGGGGCCGCCAGGCGAATACGGCACTTTTGCTCACCCGACAGCTGAATTAGCGCGGCAAGCAGTTTTGCCACGGTGGTCGTTTTCCCGGTGCCCGGTCCGCCTGAAATCACCGAGATCCGACGCGTTAAGGCCACGGCTGCCGCAACTTTCTGCCAGTCTGTCGCCTCGTCAGAGGAAAACAGTGCATCCAGCGTTTGCCGGAGCTGCGTTTCATCGCAGGGAAGCGGGGCGTTGGTCTCGCTGAAGAAGCGCGCCACCGTCAGTTCGTTACGCCACAGCCGGTTAAGATACAAACGCTCGCCGACCAGAATCATTGGCGTCCCGGTATCGGCCCCGCTCACGGCAGGCGAACCGCGTAGTATCGCCTGCCAGTCCACGGCGTCACCCAGCAGCGCGAAACACGCCTGTAAAGCCGGAGGCATTTTCTCATCCACCGCCAGACGCGACAGCGGCAGGCATACGTGCCCTTCCCCCGCGTCTTTGCTCAGAATGGCGGCGGCAAGCATGACGGCAGGCTCCTCGCCTGCCACCATCATGGCAAACTGCACGTCCAGGTGGCGCAGTAATCGTTGTTCAACCGCGTCCAGCAGTAGCGCCTGCATCGTCATGCCATCTCCTCCGTGCCTGCGGCAAACAGGTTATCCATTTTTTCAATCAGTTCCACAGCCGGACGCGTGCTAAAGACGCCGGAATGCGGGTCGTTGGCATCCACGCCGCGCAGGAACAGGTAAATCACGCCGCCAAAATGCGCGTCGTAACGGTAATCGGCAATACGATGGCGCAGGTAACGGTGCAGCGCCAGGGTATAAAGCTGGTACTGCAGATCGTAGCGATGCAGTTGCATAGCCGACGCCATCGCCTGTTGGGTATAGGCTTCGCTGTTTTCGCCCAGCCAGTTCGATTTGTAATCCAGCAGGTAGTAGCGCCCGTCGTGGCGGAAAACCAGGTCGATAAAGCCTTTTAGCATTCCCTGCACCTGGCGGAAGTTCAGCGGCGGGCACCCGGCGGACAGCGGATCGTACTCGCGGATCAGCGCATCAAGCGCCTCGGCCCTGAGCGGGCTGGCGATGGGGAGGTAAAACTCCATCTCCACCTGCTTATCTTTGGCGGTCAACTGGCTAAGCGAGATCCCCTGGGCCGTGAGCGGGGCGTGCAGAACCGCGCGGATCCATTCAGTAAGAACCGGCTGCCATTGCGCGTCGTAACCACCGCTCTGTAGCATCTTCAGCACCCACTCTTCGGAAACCGGCTGGGTAAAATCCAGCTCTTCAAACAGGCTGTGTAAAAACGTGCCCGGCGAGGCGCCGCGCGGGAACTGGTGCGGCGTCAGCACCGGCTCAGCGGGTACGCTACCGGCGCCTGCGGCATCCACGTCCAGTTTTGGCATCAGATCCTGCGCAATACTCTGCCCGTGCTGCTGTAAGCCAGAGTAGCTGGTAACGCGCCAGTCGTCGGCAATCGTACGTACCACCCGACGGGCATGGAGATCTGACTCGTGCGGCTCCGGCATGTGCCAGCGGCTGTTGTCGGGCAGCGATGGAATATGCAGGGCAACATGCTCAGTACAAAGCGATTCGATGCACTGGCGCAGGCCCGCCGCGTCTTTGGGTTCACCCTGCTGAATAAGCCGCCCCAGCGCGCTCAGATGAAAATCGCTCTCTCCGCTCTTTTCGCCACGGCGACGGAACAGCGGCGCAACGCCCAGGCTGCAGTGCCATACCGAGCGGGTCAGCGCCACGTAGAGCAGGCGCAAATCTTCCGCCAGACGTTCGGCCTCTGCCAGCTCAACGCTGGACTCCGCGTTGCTGAGATCGAGCACCGCCTCGAACGACTCGCGATCGTGGTAAAAAGCCTGATCCTGCACGCGGTAATTGGCGATAAACGGCAGCCAGACCAGCGGATATTCCAGGCCTTTCGACTTGTGGATGGTGACGATCTGCACCAGATGTTTATCACTCTCGAGGCGCATCTGCTGGCTGGAGGAATTGCTGTTCGGATCGGCAATCTGCTGCGCCAGCCAGCGCACCAGGGCGTGCTCGCTCTCCAGCTGCGTACCCGCTTCCTGCAAGAGTTCGCTGATGTGCAAAATATCGGTCAAACGTCGCTCGCCGCCTGCGGTAGCCAGCATATTCTCGGCAATGTGCCGCTGAGCCATGAGCTCGCGCACCATCGCCATCACGCCGCGCTTCTGCCATCTTTCCCGGTAGTGGACAAACTCTTCCACCACCGCATCCCACGCGGCTTCGTCATTGTTGAGCGCATCAATATCGCGCGCGTTCAGTCCGAGCATCGCGCTGGCTAATGCGCTGCGCAATGTACTTTCCCGCTCCGGGGCCAGCACGGCCTGCAGCAGCCATAACATCTCCTGCGCCTCCAGCGTTTCAAAGACGCTGTCGCGGTTCGAGAGGTAGACGGAGGGGATATTCAGTAACGTCAGGGCGTCGCGGATGAATGCGGCCTCCTGACGGCTGCGCACCAGTACCGTAATATCCGATGCCTTTACCGGGGTGGGGTTATCCCCCTTCCACAGCAACGCCTCGCCTCGCGCTCCCGCACTGAGCCAGTCACGGATTTGCGCAGCACAGTGCTGGGCCATGGCATTTTGATAGTCGGCAACGCCGCAGCCTTCCCCATCCAGCAGCCAGAAGTTCATGGCAGGCTGCGTCACGCCGTTAAACTCGAAGCGCAACGAGGCGTTTTTCGGGGCAAATTTTACCGGCTGAAACGGGATCTCCCGGAACATAAACGCCGTTTCCATGCGGCTAAACAGCGCGTTGACGCTTTCCACCATGCCGGGAGAGGAGCGCCAGTTGGTATCGAGCGTGTAGTGCGCATCAACCTCGCTGCGGGCCTTCATATAGGTGAAAATATCCGCACCGCGGAAGGCGTAGATGGCCTGTTTCGGATCGCCGATTAACAGCAGCGCGGTGTCGGGCTGCTGGCGCCAGATACGGCGGAAAATGCGGTACTGCTGAGGGTCGGTGTCCTGGAATTCGTCTATCATCGCCACCGGGAAGCGGGTGCGAATCGCGGCGGCAAGCGCTTCGCCATTTTCACTACACAGCGCCGCATCCAGGCGGCTCAGCATATCGTCGAACCCCAGCTCGCCACGGCGGCGCTTTTCGCGCGCCACGGCTTCACGAATTTCCGTCATGGCGCGAGCGATCATCAGATCGTTGAGCGTAAGGGGCTCCGCCAGCAGGGTTTCAATCGCCACAAACAGGGGATGCTCAGGTACAATGCCGTCGGCTTTGGTCCGCTCAGCCAGGAAACGTTGGGAGAATTTCTCCAGCGCGTCCGGGAGCTGGTAGCCCCGCGTCTCTTCCTGCGCCCAGGCGCTGACCTTGTCGATCCATTTTCCCTGATTGCCACGGTTGAACTTGCGACGGTCAATCCCGGAATTTTCGATAATGGCGTCAATCTCGCCGACTGACTCCATCCACTTTTGCTTGATGTCTGCAATTTTCGCGATGATTTTTTCATGCCGCAAGGCCAGGGTTTCATCTGCCGGCGGCGGGGATTTGATGACCGGCGCTTCCCCCTGTAGATAACGATCGATCGCGCGCAGCAGCGCCTCCGGGCCTTTCCAGAGCGCGTGTACCGCTTCGGCAATATCGCGCTGTAAGGGGTAGCAGTGGCGACGCCAGAAATCCGCGCAGGCCTGATAGCGAAGCACGGATTCATCTTCAATAAGCTGCTGTTCGAACAGCATACCGGACTCGAACGCATTCAGGCTCAGCATGCGCTGGCAAAAACCGTGAATGGTAAAGACGGACGCTTCGTCCATCTGCCGTTCAGCGAGCAGCAGCCACTGGGCTGCCTGCTGCTTATCGGCAATCTCTTCCAGAAGGCTCGCGTAGAGGGGGTTATCCGTGCTCTGACGCAGACAGGCAATGCGCAGCTCGTGGATATTGGTACGAATACGGCCCCGCAGCTCCGCCGTAGCGGCCTCGGTGAAGGTGACCACCAGCAGCTCTTCCACGCTCAAAGGGCGCGGAAAAGCGGCGTTGCCGCCAAGCCCTAACAGCAGGCGCAGATAGAGGGCGGCAATGGTGAAGGTTTTTCCCGTTCCCGCTGAGGCTTCAATCAATCGTTCACCCTGCAGAGGTAAACGTAAGGGATCAAGGGACTCAGCGGTATCGGTCATTCTTTCTTACTCCAGGGCATAGATTGCTGCAGCGCGCTGACGCTCTTCCAGACTTTCCAGCCTTTCGGGTTCACGTATTCCGTTTTCCCGTTCTGGCTACCGGAAACCTGAGACAGGATGGTGATTCCCTGCGGCTTAATGACCGCCTGATGGAAGAAGTCGGCAACCTTCTGCGGCGTCAGCTGTTTTATCTCGGCCACTACTTTATCACGCGAATCAAATTTCAGATTACCGCGATCGAAATCTTTGCTCAGCTGCGAGGCTTCTTCACCCAGCGTCTGCGGCGGCTGCATCACCTGCGCGATGACGGCCTGCTGGATCTGAGCGAACTCTTCCGGCTTCATGGCGCGCAGTTTTGCTTCCACCTGCGGGAAGAAAGCCTGGTAACGCTGCCAGAGATACGCCGGTTGTTTATCGCTGCTTTGCAGCAGGAAACCCAGCCCCCACTGACGACCGACGTTCATGGAGAAGGCAAACACCGCGTAGCCAAGCTGCTCCTCTGTGCGTAACTGGTTAAAGAACCACGGCTGAATAATCTGTCCCAGCACGGCGCTCTGCGCTGAACTGGCGAATTCATCGTAGCCCGTTGGCACAAAGACCGCGGCCAGCGCGGAATCCGTGCTGTTACCCGCTTTTTCAAAGATCACATTCTGCTTTTTCTCAACCAGCACGTCCTGGTTGCGGCACCACTCGTCGCCTTTAGAGCCGAGCTGAGTGCGAACATTCTCCGCCAGGGTTTTGGCCTGCTCCTCACTCATGTTGCCAACGATCAGGAACTCCGGACGCGTGTTGGTTTTCAGCGCGTCGCGGTACGCGAGCACGTCTTTTAAGGAGATGGAAGGCAGCAGCGCGCGGCGATCCTCACGCTGGAAATAAGGAACCTGCGACAGCATTTGCGCCGGCATAAGCGCCAGATCGTAAGCCTTGCCCTTCTCGGCAGAATCCATCATCTGGGCATACCAGGATTTAGCCTGCTCAAGCTGCTCCTCCGTCGGCGTGTAGATGAAGTAGCCCTCCAGCAGAGCCTGGAACAGCTGAGGCAAGCGCTGGGTATAGCCGTTTGCATTAAGCATCAAACCGTTATTGGCGTTGGTGGAGAAGCTGATCCCGCCCACGGCGGCCTGGTTGCTGAGCTGATCGAGCGCGATACCGGCGAGATAGTCATTGAGCGCGAACATCACCTGATTTTTGGCGCTGTTCATGGCTTTCGGGTTACGCAGCACCACGCTGACATCGGCCTTTGGCTCGCTGGCGAAATAGCGGCTTGGGGTGTACACGACGCGCAGCGTGGGCTCATCGATGATGAGTTCCGGATGCGGGTAATCTTTCGTTGTTTTGATCAGCGAGAAGTCATCCGGAATATAGGGGTTCAGCTCCGGCAGCTTCAACGCAATCTCCCCGGCCTTCTTCTGCCAGTCGGCGAAGGTCTGGGCGCTGATTTTATCCACCTGATAAGGGGCATCGACAAAATACGCCGTCTTGTTATGCGGTTCGTTCGGGCTGATGTACCAGATGCGGGCATTCTCCGGCGTCATCATCGCCAGGCGGGCTTTTACCGCCCCGGCATCATACTGGTCGGCAATATTTACCGCGTCGAGGGTATGTTCCACCGGCACGCGGATCATGGTGTCCGCCAGCCACTCCACATAATCCATGTCGCGGGTGATGGACGGGTAGCGGAAATCGAGATCCAACACGTGCGCGAGTTCATCAAAATAGCGCTTATCGACGCCTTTCTCACGCAGTAAGGAGAGGTAGCTAAAGATAGCCGCTACGACTTCATCACGGTTGGCCTGTCCTTTGTCAGTCAGGGTGGCGGAGATCGCCAGCACGCCGCTATTGCCGTTCACAACCGGATCGGAGTCGGCGCGAATGCCTTCCGCCAGCCCCTGCTTTTGCAGCCAGTCAGACAGCGTACCCGGGCTACGGTTACCAATCAAATAGGTGACCAGCTCATCGGTTTTACTGCGAAACTGTGCCGTGTTGTTATCAATGCGGAATTCCACGCGCAGCACTTTGCGCGGCATGGCAGGAACGTAGTGGATCACGACGCCTTTTTGCGCGTCAGTGACCACCGGAACGGTTATTTGCGGCAGGTCGATATTTTTATTCGGCACCCGGCCAAAGGTTTTGGCCGCCATGGCTGCCAGCTCCGGCAACGGTTTATTGCTGTAGATGACCGCTTTCATCAGGTTGGCGGAGTAGTATTTATCGCGAAACGCGTGCAGGGCATCCAGCACCGGGCTGTTCGGTTTGTCGCTCAAGGTTTCCAGATTACCACCGGAGAAGCGCGAACCCGGGTGCGCGGGGTTGATGGTTTCGGCGCTGACCTGCGCCATGCGCATACCGTCTCGCGTGCGGGCCATGGTCAGCTCGGCATTCACCGCATTACGTTCACGATCGGCGTATTTTTTATCCAGCAACGGCGCGGCAATGGAATCAGCAAGGCGATCGACCGCCCCTTCCAGCGCATCATTTTCGACTTCGAGATAAAAGGCCGTGCGGTACGGTGCCGTACTGGCATTGTGGCTGCCGCCATGCATCTTCAGAAATTCGGACAGGCTATCTGGCTGCGGGTATTTTTTTGACCCCATCAGCGTCATATGTTCCAGATAGTGTGCAAGCCCAGGATGAGCGTCAGGATCTTCCAGCGACCCAACCGGCACCACTAATGCCGACAGGGATTTCACCGCCTGCGGGTCGGAAACCAGCAGCACGGTCATCCCGTTATCAAGGCGAATAGCCTGATATTGACGGGTATCTTTTTCGCTCTTACGGATAGTTTCCTGAACGGGTTGCCAACCGGAGTCTGCGTGAGTGACGGGCGCCCAAAGGGCAATAAACAAAACAAACGCTTTAAACAAGGTGCTGCCTGGCATTACGACCTCTTTATCACGGCTACATCATTAACAAACTGCGTGCTGGACACGCCAACATCTCTTTCTTTGGGTACATCAGTCCGTGATAAGAAGTGCATCATAAATGAACACCTTTATCTGCGCAATTTTTATACAGCACTCAGGACTGATTAAATCTAAACAACGGCAACAGGTAGCGCTGCGCCTCTTCCGTGATCGCCTCAAAGTACTCTGGCTCGAGCGCTCGCCACAAACGCTGATACCAGACATCCTCACCTTCACCCCGCACCATCATGTTTCCTTCATAGGCCTGCATAAACTTACTGCGCGCTTTCTGGAGCGAAGCCTCATCCGTTAACATCGCATCATTCTGCGCGTCATAACAGGCTTTTATCCAGGCGCCGCCACTTTCCGGTAGTAACAGGAGCGGTTTGTTCATTCCCTGACGGTAGCCTTCAATGTACAAAGAGAGATACCCTAACGCCTGCTCGGCTTCCATCGGCGGGAAGCGCCATTCGCCCTCTTTGCGCACGAAAATGCGGCTTTCGCCTTTATGCCCACCCGCACTGTAGACAAGATGTTCCAGCCAGAGTTGCAATCCTTGCGAAACGCTTAGCATTGAGGGCCGCCAGCGCAGCAGCCCATCCGGCTGTACCTGGGTTAACCAGCCCGTGAGCTGTACCCCGTTGCAGTTGAGATCAATTTCAATACTTTTCCCCGGCTGTCGGCACGCTCTTACGCGCTCTGCCAGAGCGGTCATCTCCTGGCACTGCGCCTCCCAGACGATCTCCCCAAACGCTCCGTAGGGCAGCTGACCCGCAGCACGGTAGCGACGGTAAAGTTTGTCCGCATCTTCCTCTTCAACCAGCGCATTCAGCAGCTGCAGGTTTAACTGGTAGCGCTCCAGACCTTCCAGCGTAAACGGTTCTGCATCAGGAATTTCACTCTCTTCAGAGCGGAAGTTGACCTGCAGTCGCTGCTGGAAGAAGGCGCGCACCGGATGTGCCCAAAACCGCTGAAGCTGCTCGAAGGTCAGGGTGTCGATGGGGCGCGGGTCAAGTTCCTGAATGAAATCAGTATGCGCATTCCCCTCTTTTTTCGCCGCCGGTAACCACTCATGGGCATAGCTCTGGCGCTCGCCGGCAATATAGTTCACCGGGTCAAACGGCATGCGGCTGTGGAAACAGGTGATATGGGCTTTCACCCTCTGCTCGCTTTCATCACAGTTGCGCTCTTCATCTCCCGGCAGGTAGTGGCTCTGGCCGATATAGTCCACCAGCTCCTGCACCAGTACGGAGGGGAAACGCTCGCTGTTGTCCTGAATAGAACGGCCGATATAGCTGATATAGAGCTTGCTCTGAGCAGAAATGAGCGCTTCAAGGAAGAGGTAGCGGTCATCATCGCGGCGGCTACGATCGCCCCGTTTTGGGTTTGCGCTCATTAAGTCGAACCCCAGCGGCGGCAGCGCGCGCGGATACACACCGTCGTTCATGCCAAGCAGGCAGACCACCCTGAACGGGATAGAACGCATGGGCATCAGGGTGCAGATATTGACAGGCCCCGCCAGGAAACGCTGGCTGATTCGCTCCTGGTCAAGCCGCTGCGTCAGCTCATCACGCAACAGCGACAACGGGATGGCCTCGTGGTAGTGGGAATTCACGCCTTCGTCGATGATAGCCTGCCACTGGGTTTCAATGAGCGCCATCGCCGCTTCGGTGTCATTGTCCGGCAGGAAGAAATCATTGAGTAACGCCCTGCAGACCGGGAGCCATTCTTCAAGTGGACGCGGCTGCAACAGCGCATATCGCCAGCGGTTAAGCTGCATTAATAGCGATGCTAAATGCCCCACCAGTTCAGCAATTAACCCGCTGGACTCATCGTAAGGCAGCACCTCATTCCACTCACCCTGGCTGCTTTCCATGGCATAGCCCAACAGCATACGCGTCAGGCCAAATCGCCAGGTGTGCTGTCCGGTTGCGGGAAGCTCGAACTCCTGAACGTTATCGTCATCGATCCCCCAGCGCACGCCAGACTCATTCACCCACTGACGAAGGTAGCGCAGACCCTCTTCATTAATGTTGAAGCGTGCAGCCAGCACGGGAACATCCAGCAACGCCAGGACATCTTCGGAGATAAATCGGCTATCCGGCAGTGAAAGCAGAGTGATAAACGCCTGCAATACCGGATGCGACTGGCGGGCACGACGGTCAGATATCGCGTAAGGCAGGTACCGTTCCCCCGTCGCGCTGCCAAAGACGGCCTGAATAAAGGGACTGTAGGTGTCGATATCCGCCACCATCACCACGATATCGCGTGGCGTCAGGTCGGGATCTTCCTGCAGCATCGCCAGCAGCTGGTCGTGAAGCACTTCGACCTCACGCTGCGGGCTGTGGCAAACGTGGATCGTGACGCTGCGATCGTCAGGATCCAGTTTTCGCTTATTGTCGCTGCGTTCGAACTCGTTCGCCGTCACGCCCATGACGGCGCGGTTTTCCAGATCCAGAATATCTAACTGAATATTATGCAGCAGGCAGTCCGGGGCGATCTCAACAAAGGCATCCACATCACCTTCACCTGAGGAAGTGATGTCTGAAAGCATGTGAATGTAGTCACGCCCCAGCTTCCCCCACGAGGCAAGCAGCGGATTGGGCAGGTTCTGGATACCGTCTTCATCGAAAAGCTGCCCGGCCGTCGAGCCGTCTTTAAACAGCGGGATGGATCGTTCTTCAAAAAGTCGCTTTCTTTGGCGAGTTACCAGCCGTGCAAGCCAGCGTTCGTCGAGAATATCCCCCCAATACTGTCGGCAAGGGTTGGTAAACAAAATATGAATATCAATATGTTTACCCAGCGCATTCAGCGCCTTCAGATAGACAGGGGGTAATGCGGATATCCCGCAGATAAAAACGCGTGACGGCAGTCGGGCCGGGCGTTCCGACGCATTTTCAAGTATCGAGATAAACCGATCGTAGAGATTGGCACGGTGCCACTTAGGCTGACCCAGTCTCTCGGTATGCTCCACCAGCGCTTTCCACAGCGGGGCCTGCCATATTTGCGCCTCCGGCAGGCCTTCAACCAACTCGCCCGCTTCCCAACGAATTAACCAGTCAGCGCGGTAAACAAGGTATTGGTCGTAGAGATCGGCAGTGCGCGACGCCAGCTGGAACAGCTTGCGCTTGTCGGTATCGTCATTGAGGTAGTGGCGCAGCATGGCAAATTCATCGTGCTGCAGCATTTCCGGCAGCAGCGCCATCAGCTTCCAGCTCATGGCCTGCTTGTTGAAGGCGCTCTGCTCCGGGATATCCGGCAACACGCGGACAAACATTTCCCAGATGAAACTCGCAGGCAGCGGGAAATCAATATTCGCGGCAATACCAAATTTGCGGGAAAGCGACATTTGCAGCCACTGCGCCATACCGGTGCTCTGCACCAGCACCATTTCAGGCTCAAAAGGATCGTCAAGCCGCTCGCGCTCAACGATAAACTCCATCAGTGCTTCCAGCACATCCAGACGATTTGAGTGGTAGACCCTTAACATAGACGCTCCCGACTACTGGCTAACCGGGCAATGCAGACGCGTTAACTCACCGCGCCGACCCAGAGGAGAAATAAGTGTAACCGTGATGCTGACACATCCTGCGAGCGTTGTCTGCCCCCGACTGGCCTGCCAGCCTGCCGGGAGAACATTTGTTGAGAGCTGAGACTGGTTCCAGGCATGGTGCCAGAGCTGGCGATACTGATTAAACACGGTGAACCGCGCCGCCAGCGCCCGGTGATACCCCGACAGTGCCGTCACGACCACCACCAGCAGCATCATCGCCAGCAGGACCTCAACCATGCTAAAGCCTTTTTCTCTGCTCACGGCAGCTGACATAACGCACTCTCCTTAAGGGGGCAAAAATCGCTCCAGCCGTGAGGCGAAAAGCGCACTATCCCGTCGACGATCTCTCCCCTGCGCCAGAGCAGCAGGTCGTTGCCGCCGGCTATCAGTAGTACCCGCGCCTCGCTCAGTTGACGCAAACACACCCGCCATGCCGATGTCGTTTTGCACTGGACTGGTGGCGCTGACGCCCAGCGCTGAACGCGCCCCCACTCAAGCGCGGATTGCACCGTCGCCTGCTGCTGAAGCGAGCGGCTCTCACCGCCGACGAGCGCACTGAACGTTGTGACCTGCTGATTGAGCCCCGTCAGGATCAAAGTACCGAGCACCAGTAAAAGCAGAACCAACGCCAGCGAAGATATGCCGCGTTGACGATTCACAGGTTGTACCCCGTGACCGTATACAACGCCTGCCAGGGTTCCCCTTTTTCATCTTTACGCCTCGCGGCCAGTTCGATATTCAGCTCTGGCGCAAAACCGGCATGTTCGACTCTCCTCACCACAAAGTGTGCTATCGCAAGCCTGTCCGGGTCCGTGAGCTTTTCCCACCCTTTTCCTTCACACGACGTCGCGCCACGCAGGGTTTCCAGCGCCCCCGATTCCAGACGAAAACCAGTGCTGTCATTTTCTGACGCGCTGCTATCCCAGTAGCCGTTACTGTTGGCATCCCACCGCGCAATGATGCAGCGCCCCTGCCTGCCGATCGTCAGCGCCTGTCCCTGGCAATTTCCCGCGCAGTACCCTGCACGCTGAAGCTGTTTGCCGAGGGCGAACAGGCGTTGCCAGATCTCTTCTTCCAGCTCTCGCTGGGTAGATTGCAGTAATACCGCCCGCTGTAATCCGGGTAAAAAGCGCGATGTGCTTATCAATAACAGGCTGCTGATGACCGTAGCAATCAGCACTTCGGTAAGCGAAAAGCCGCCCTGTCTCATCGACATTGTCCTCCCTCGGAGACCTTACACATCCTGATGCGCCCTCCGTCTGAAACGATAATCAGCCAGTCTCCGGCACGACTTTGAACGCGTATCCGCCCTGCCCATGCCGTATCCCGTAATCCATAGAACCCCAGCGACGGCGTGACCTCGCCGATCGCGACCTCAGGCCAGAGGGGGAGCAGCACAAAGGGGCTGTCCTTCTCACAGCCCTGCACGGCAGAGCTCACCAGACAGTCCCTGTCGCCAACCCGCTGACGGGTGATTTGATGGTCGCGGTTGTGGCGGTTGGCATGGTTGCGCAGAAACAGCAGGTAATCTCGCACCTGACTGGCGGTTTGCCACAGCCGCTGATGCCGTTGCCAGCTGTCCCAGCCGTACAGACCTGAAGCGCTGAGGATGACGACAAGCGAAACAGCGACCAGCATTTCGATAAGCGTAAAACCGTTCTCTTTTTTCATACCGGGAGTGTGGCGAAGCGCCGTGAACATGACGAGCATCGGATTATCGTTTTGCGAGGCGTTATCCGCAGCATTAGGAGGGTTGCAGCGCGTTGCACGCTTTCTGGATAGCGCTTCGGGAAACGGGAGAAAGGCGAAAAAAAACCGGCGCTAAAGAGCACCGGTTATGTCAGGCTTTACCGCATCAGATCGCAACAGGCGCTTTGATGCCCGGGTGCGGGTCGTAGCCCTCAATCTCGAAATCTTCAAAGCGGTAGTCGAAGATGGATGCCGGTTTGCGTTTGATAATCAGCTTCGGCAGCGCACGCGGTTCGCGGGTTAGCTGGAGATGCGTCTGTTCCATATGGTTGCTGTAGAGATGGGTATCCCCACCGGTCCAGACGAAATCACCCACTTCCAGGTCGCACTGCTGCGCCATCATGTGAACTAACAGCGCATAGCTGGCAATGTTAAACGGCAGGCCGAGAAACACGTCACAGGAGCGCTGGTAGAGCTGGCAGGAGAGCTTGCCGTCAGCGACATAGAACTGGAAGAACGCGTGGCACGGCGCCAGCGCCATTTTATCCAGCTCGCCAACGTTCCAGGCGGAAACGATGATGCGGCGCGAGTCCGGATCGTTTTTCAGCTGGTTCATCACGGTGGTGATCTGGTCAATATGGCGGCCATCAGGCGTGGGCCATGCGCGCCACTGCTTGCCGTAAACGGGGCCCAGGTTGCCGTTCTCGTCTGCCCATTCGTCCCAGATGGAGACGTTATTTTCGTGCAGATACGCAACGTTAGTATCGCCTTGCAGGAACCAGAGCAGTTCATGAATGATCGAGCGCAGGTGGCAGCGCTTTGTCGTCACCAGCGGGAAGCCTTCTTGCAGGTTGAAGCGCATCTGGTGGCCAAAAATGGAGAGCGTACCGGTACCGGTGCGGTCATTTTTCGGCGTGCCCTCATCGAGCACTTTTTTCATCAATTCAAGATACTGTTTCATGGTTCCTCAGGAAAGTTGTTGCTGTGGACGACGACGATACGCCCAAATCATCATAATGGCACCCGCGACAATCATCGGAATGGAGAGGATCTGCCCCATGCTGATGTACTGTACCCACTCGCCGGTAAACTGGGCGTCCGGCTGGCGGAAGAATTCGACGATGATGCGGAACGCGCCATAGCCAATCAGGAACAAGCCGGAGACAGCCCCCATCGGGCGCGGTTTGCGGATAAACAGGTTGAGGATGATAAACAGCACCACGCCTTCCAGCGCCAGCTCGTACAGCTGGGACATATGGCGCGGCAGCACGCCGTAGGTATCGAAAATGGACTGCCACTCAGGGTGCGACGGCAACAGCGCCATGTCTTCCGCGCGCGACCCCGGGAACAGCATGGTAAAGGAAACGCTCGGGTCGACACGCCCCCACAGCTCACCGTTGATGAAGTTGCCCAGACGACCAGCGCCGAGACCAAACGGGATCAGCGGTGCGATGAAATCTGACACCTGGAAGAAGTTGCGTTTGGTGCGTTTGGCAAAAATCACCATCACCAGGATCACCCCAATCAGGCCGCCGTGGAAGGACATGCCGCCGTCCCAGACGCGGAACAGATAGAGAGGGTCATTCAGGAATACCGGGAAGTTATAGAACAGCACATACCCAATACGGCCACCCAGGAACACGCCGAGGAAGCCCGCATAGAGCAGGTTTTCAACTTCGTTTTTAGTCCAGCCGCTGCCAGGACGGCTGGCGCGACGGCCAGCGAGCCACATGGCAAAAATGAAGCCCACCAGGTACATCAGACCGTACCAGTGAAGCGAAACAGGTCCTACTGAGAAAATGACCGGATCAAATTCCGGAAAATGCAGATAACCACTGTTCATCTGTCACCACAAGATGTTGTTATTCCGCTGAAAGTGGACAGCGGTAGAAATGCGATTCTGCCGTAAGCAGAGGCTCCAAAGTTGCGAATCATAGCACAAGGCGGGCGCGGAGGATGCGCCCGAGATGTAAAAGATGTGTATAGGGTTTTATGCGCGCTGGTGCCCTCTCCCACAGGGAGAGGGAGAGAGGCTTTAGCGGCCGCCGCGGATCAGACCGCCCATACCGCGTCGTTCCATAAACGCCGCGACCTGGTGGCGAACCTCAGCAGCCAGCTGCGCCTCAAGGCTACGTTCAGCCAGCTCGCGGGCATCATTGATGTCAATATGCCGCAACAGATACTTCACGCGGGCAACAGCGCGACCGTTCATCGACAGATGGCGATATCCCAGACCAATCAGGATCGCAACGCACATGGAGTCCCCGGCCATTTCACCGCACAGGCGTAAATCAATGCCGTACTGCTCCGCTTCACGGGCAATCATCGCTAAGGCGCGAATGATCGCCGGATGCAGGCTGTCATAGATACTGGCGACGCGGGTGTTGTTACGGTCGACGGCCAGAATATATTGCGTCAGGTCGTTCGTGCCGACAGAGATAAAATCAACCCGGTTCGCCAGCTGCGGCAGCATAAAGACCATAGACGGCACTTCAAGCATGACGCCGATCCGCGGTTTCGGAATCGCATAACCGATCATCTCTTCCACTTCACGGCCTGCACGTTCGATCAACCGACGCGCTTCGTCGATCTCATCGATGCTGGTGACCATCGGCAGCAGGATGCTGAGATTGCCCGTCGCCGCGTTGGCGCGGAGCATCGCGCGCACCTGGATCAGGAAGATCTCCGGCTGATCGAGCGTAATGCGGATCCCACGCCAGCCCAGGCACGGGTTTTCTTCGCTGATCGGCATATAGGGCAGCTGTTTATCCGCCCCGACGTCCAGGGTTCGCAGGGTGACAGGTTTGTCGTTAAACATCTGCAGCATGCCCTGATACTGCGCCACCTGCTCCTCTTCAGAGGGGAAACCGCTTTGCAGCATGAACGGGATTTCAGTGCGGTACAGGCCAATGCCGTCGATGCGGCTGCCCAGCTTCTCTTCATGCTCAGGGCTTAAACCGGCGTTGAGCATGACTTTGATCCGCTCACCGCTCTTAAGCTGGGCGGGCAGGTTAACGTCATCTTCCGCCAGCTTGCTTAATTCATTCTCTTCGCTGATAAGACGCTGGTATTCCTGGAGCAGAACCGGCTCAGGATCGACCAGTAGCTCACCGCGATAGCCGTCGACCACCAGCGTACGGCGATGAAGCACCGACGGCTGAATGTCCGCCCCCATAACGGTAGGGATACCCAGCGCGCGCACCATAATGGCGGCGTGCGAGTTGGCGGCACCATCGCGCACCACCACACCAGCCAGCCTGTCCTGCGGCAGTTCAGCCAGCGTCGTTGCTGAGAGTTCATCGGCGACCAGAACAAACCGTTTTGGCCAGGCGTTAGGCCCCTGAATGGTGTCATCAAGATGGAACAGCAGGCGCTGCCCCAGGGCGCGCAGATCGCCTGCGCGCTCTTTCAGGTAACCGTCGGTCAGTGCCGCAAATTGATCGGCAAATTTTTCGATGACCTTCTTAACCGCCCACTCCGCGACCGAGCCTTTATCCACTTCCGCAAAAAGCTCACGGCGCAGGCGCGCATCGGAAAGCAGGTGCGAATAGAGGTCAAAGATGGCCGCCGTCTCTTTTTGCGCGCCTGCAGCAAAGCGCTTGCTGTAGCGACGAAATTCATTCGCGGCCTCTTCCAGCGCGGCGGTAAGACGCTCGCGCTCCAGCGCTTCATCAAGCGTTGAGGCTTCGTAAACCTGCTCCATGAGCGGCAGCGTGGCATCCATCCAGCCTTCAGCAATCGCCACGCCTGGCGAGGCCGGAAGGGCACGAATGCGCGTATGGCGATACTGGCCAAAGAGCGCGGCAAGCTGAGACTGGGAGAGGATCGCCGCCATCTGCGTGGCAAGCGTGACGAGGAATGACTCCTCGCTTTCGTCGTACTGACGTAGCTCACGCTGCTGGACAACCAGCACGCCGAGCAGCTGGCGACGCTGGATAATCGGCACGCCAAGGAAAGCGCGGAAGCGCTCTTCTTTTACGGAAGGAATGTATTTAAAGCTGGGGTGTTTTTGCGCGTCAGCAAGGTTAATGGGTTCAGCCAGTCGCCCAACCAGACCCACGATACCCTCATCAAATGCGAGCGTTACGGTGCGTCCACGCGGTTTTTTCAAACCACGGGTCGCCATCAGGTAATAGCAGCGCCGATCGTGGTCGGCCAGATACACCGAACAGACCTCGGTCTCCATCGCAAGACAGATGTCGGTGACCAGAATATTCAGCGCCTCGTTCAGACGCGGCGCGCTGGCCACCTTCTCGACTATTTCTCGCAAGCGGGTGAGCATGATTTGCGTAGCTTAACCTCTTTTACGTCGCCAGGCAGGTGCGCTCTGCGGCTTAGGCGGGATCTCCTGAAGCTGCATCACCACACTTGCAAACTCTTTCATCACCCTACGGTAAACATCGCGCTTAAATGACACGACCTGACGAACAGGATACCAATAGCTCACCCAGCGCCAGCCATCGAACTCCGGCGTACTGCTGGTTTGCATATTGATGTCTGAATCGTTGCCCACCAACTGCAACAGAAACCACTTCTGTTTCTGGCCGATACAAACCGGCTTTGTGTCCCAACGCACCAAACGTTTCGGTAACTTGTAACGCAACCAGTTGCGGGTCGAAGCCAGGATGCGAACATCTTTTCGGCTCAAACCGACCTCTTCAAAAAGCTCCCGGTACATCGCTTGTTCTGGGGACTCTCCAGGATTGATCCCGCCTTGCGGGAACTGCCAGGAGTGCTGACCATATCGACGGGCCCACATCACCTGGCCCTGACGATTACAAATTACTATTCCTACGTTTGGGCGGTAGCCATCGTCATCAATCACCGGACTACCCCAAACTAAACCTTATATATGAATGATTGTTTCACACTACAGGGAGGCGGTAAACCACTCTCTTACAGGCCTGCAAGCTAATAACAATTGAATAACTCACAAATATGTGCGGAGTTATAAACAGATATGAGACAGCAAAGGGAATTTTATTCACCTTTTCTGTGGATATAGTTGTGAAGAAGTGTCTGATTACCGATGAACAACCTCAAGCACCACAAAACGTCTTTTTATACCCCACTCCATTAATATGATTATTTTCATATTGTTATACGCATTGAGATAAACAAAAAACTGATTAGCGTGACGATCGTCACATCAGGGATCGTCGCACTGATGAAAGATCGAACAGCGTCGGTTTTATCCACAGATTGTGCCAATAAGTTAGTCACAATTTGTTTGAAAATTCGATTTTCATTGCACGTCAAGGCTGTAAATGGAAACAGTAGTCAGGGTTATGCCCAGTTATCCCATTTTTCTGTGGATAACATGGTGTAAGATCCTGTTCATTGTCAGTGACCAGATTTGAACAACCGGTTTTCTCACCCAGGCGGAACGATTTCAGACCAATAAAAAATCCTATAAATCATAGAGATGTCATATTGGTACAGAAATAGTTAAACTCTATCCACAGGGGACATTTTCTTCGTTTATTTTTTAATCAAAAGGTTACCGTCATGCACCCGCTTACACCCTTGCTCTCACCACCGTCCAGCGAGAGCCAGTTGCTACTGCAGGCACAGCGTCTGGCTGGCTTTTCGCTTGGCGAGCTGGCGGCAATGGCCGGGCTTCCGATCCCAAAGGATCTGAAGCAGGATAAAGGCTGGATCGGTATGCTGCTGGAGCTGTGGCTGGGTGCCAGCGCAGGGAGCAAACCCGAGCAGGATTTTGCAGCCCTTGGCGTGGAGTTAAAAACCATCCCAGTAGACCGCCAGGGCAAGCCGCTTGAAACCACCTTCGTCTGCGTTGCGCCATTAACCGGCAATACCGGCGTAACCTGGGAAACCAGCCACGTTCGCCACAAGCTGAAGCGCGTACTGTGGGTACCGGTTGAGGGTGAGCGTCAGATCCCCCTGGCTGACCGTCGCGTTGGCGCGCCGCTGCTCTGGAGCCCTGACGAGGATGAGGAGCATCAGCTGCGTCTGGACTGGGAGGAACTGATGGACATGATTGTGCTTGGGCAGGTAGAGCGTATCACCGCCCGACACGGAGAAGTATTACAGCTGCGTCCGAAAGCGGCCAACAGTAAAGCACTTACCGAGGCAATCGGCGCGCAGGGCGAGCCTATCCTGACGCTGCCGCGCGGTTTTTATCTCAAAAAGAATTTCACCGGTGCACTACTTGCACGTCATTTCCTGTTGAAAACATAGTTTTTTACTTATTTTGAGAGCTCTCGAACATAATCGACTGCTTTTTAAGATTTTACCGCTTCCTCAAGTCGCTATATCGGGTTAATACTAGATTATGATTTGATACAAGCCAGATGAGGACGATAACGATGAAAAAATGGGCAGTGTTAGTGTCAGCAGTCGGTTTAGCGTTTGCTGTATCGGGCTGTAGCAGCGATTACGTCATGGCGACAAAAGATGGTCGAATGATCCTGACCGACGGCAAACCCGAAGTCGACGATGATACCGGTCTGGTCAGCTACCGCGACCAGGAAGGCAATAAAATGCAGATCAATCGCGACGAAGTCTCGCAAATTATCGAGCGATAAACAGAGAGAGGTCAGTCGCTTGCTGGCCTTTTTGATTTTTTTCTTCCCCTTTTGCTTCCCCTCTGCCATGTTTATATTCCTTTGTCGGGCACGGCCTGACGCGGTCTATAAGTCTACTGAGGAAGCCGGCTATGCATTATCACCGTATCCCCCACAGCGCTCTGGAAATTAGCCAACTTGGGTTGGGCACGATGACATTTGGTGAACAAAACAGCGAAGCCGATGCCCATGCACAACTCGATTACGCCGTCAGCCAGGGCATTAACCTGATTGATGTCGCAGAGATGTACCCTGTTCCGCCACGTCCTGAGACGCAGGGACTTACCGAAACCTACGTCGGTAACTGGCTGGCAAAACGCGGCAACCGTGAAAAGCTGATAATTGCCTCCAAAGTCAGTGGCCCCGCGCGCAACAACGATACCGGGATCCGCCCGAACCAGATCCTCGATCGCAAAAATATCCGCGCCGCGCTGGATGCCAGCCTCAAGCGTCTGCAAACCGACTATCTCGACCTCTACCAGGTGCACTGGCCGCAGCGGTCAACCAACTGCTTTGGTAAGCTCGGCTACAGCTGGAATGAGAGCGCCCCCACCGTGACGCTACTGGAAACGCTGGAAGCGCTGACCGAATGCCAGCGTGCGGGAAAAATCCGCTACATTGGCGTGTCTAACGAAACGGCCTTTGGGGTCATGCGCTATCTACACCTGGCGGATAAGCACGATCTGCCGCGTATCGTGACTATCCAGAACCCGTACAGCCTGCTTAACCGCAGCTATGAAGTGGGTCTGGCCGAAGTGACGCAGTATGAAGAGGTGGAGCTGCTCGCTTACTCCTGTCTCGGCTTCGGCACGCTGACGGGGAAATACCTGAACGGTGCGAAACCGGCCGGTGCGCGTAATACCCTCTTTAGCCGCTTTACCCGCTACAGCGGCGAGCAGACGCAGAAAGCCGTTGCCGCCTATGTGGATATCGCGAAGCGTCACGGTCTTGACCCTGCGCAGATGGCGCTGGCCTTCGTGCGTCGTCAGCCGTTTGTTGCCAGTACCCTGCTGGGCGCAACCACGATGGAACAGCTGAAAACCAATATTGAGAGTTTCCATCTGAACCTGAGTGAAGAGGTGTTAGCGGAGATTGAAGCGGTGCACCAGGTTTATACTTATCCTGCACCGTAGCCTGATACTTTTGCCCGGTGGCGCTACGCTTACCGGGCCTGCAGGTGCGCAAACGTAGGCCGGGTAAGGCGAAGCCGCCACCCGGCCAGATATCAACGGCGACGTTGCCACATCCACAAGCTCGCAATCGCAATCGCAAACAGCCCGCCAAACCCGACGCCAATCCCCACCACCGGCACACCCACTTTTACCGCCAGCGAGTAGAGCCCCAGCATTAACAGCATCGCCAGGTTTTCACCCAGGTTTTGTACCGCAATGGCATTGCCTGCCCCGACGGTCTGCTTGCCCCGCTCCTGCAGTAACGCATTCAGCGGCACCACGAAGAAGCCCCCCAGAATACCAATCAGGATGAGGAGAGCATACGCGGGCAATAACGCATGCTGCAGCGAGAAGATAAGCACCACAACGCCAATCAGGATCCCTGCGGGCATGCAGCGTGCGACCGTCTCCAGCGTGACCAGCTTCGCCGCCGCGCCCGCCCCAACCACAATGCCGATGGCCACCATCGCATTAAGATAGGTTGGCGTCGAATTATCAGTAATGCCCAGCGCCACCGGCACCCACAGAACCAGCAAGAAGCGCAGCGTGACGCCCGCGCCCCAGAACATGCTGGTCCCCATCAGGGAGAAACGCGTCTCACCGTTATGCCACAGCACGCGGCAGGCGGTAAAGAAACTGCCGGTCATCGGTTTAAATCGCCAGGATTGACCCTGGCGAGCCGCAGGCAGCTTCGGAATAAACAGGTTCGCCACGACCGCCCCGCCATACACCACTGCACACACGCCCAGTGCCGCCAACACATGCCAGTCGGCCAGCACGCCGCCCGCAACGGAGCCAATCAGGATAGCGGCAATAGTGGATGACTCCATCAGACCATTGGCTTTCACCAGCTTATCCCCGGAGGTCAACTCGCCGAGAATGCCGTACTTCGCCGGGGAGTAGGCGGCGGCTCCAATGCCCACCAGCGTGTAGCCAATAAACGGATTGAAGCCAAAGCAAATGCTGGCGGCACCCAGCAGCTTGAGGCCGTTGGCAAACATCATCACCCGGCCTTTCGGGAAACTGTCCGCCACCTGTCCCACAAACGGGGCAAAGATAATGTAAGCGCCCACAAACACCATCTGCAGGATCGGCTGACTCCAGTCGGGGTAAAACTCGGCTTTCAGCAGCGCCAGCGTGGCAAACAGCAGCGCGTTATCGCCGAACGCAGAGAGAAACTGCGCGGCAATGACGGCCATCATGCCTTTCGACCTGAGTGAAGTGTTAGTGTGTACTGACTCACGCATTTTGCTGTTCCGCCTCTTCAACCATGCCTTTCAGGGTCACGAAATCGGGCTTCCCGCTGCCCAGCACCGGGAGCTGTTTCAGGTAGCGAATATCGCGCGGCACGGCCAGTTCAGGAATACCGTGTTCGCGTGCATAGCTCAGTAATCTGTCGCGCTTAAGCTCACTGTCGGTCGTAAACAGTACCAGCGCCTCACCTTTGCTGGCATCGCTCTTCACGACGGTGGCGTGCATCTTCTCGGCGGACACGGCTGTCGCCAGCTGCTCCACCATTTCCAGAGAGACCATTTCACCGGCGATTTTGGCGAAGCGTTTCGCGCGTCCCTGGATCTGTACAAAGCCTTGTTCATCAAAGCGGACAATATCACCGGTGTCGTACCAGCCGGTTTCAACCTCGCCGTTGACGTTCTCCGCCGTCGGCGCTTCCAGCACGCCTGGGTTTTCCACGCGCAGATACCCGTTCATCACGTTTGGCCCTTTCAGCTGCAGACGGCCGCCGTCCTCTATGCCCGGCACCGCCAGCAGACGCGCGTCCATCCCCGGCAGAATGCGGCCAACCGTTCCCGGTTTCGCCGCCATCGGCACGTTAATCGAGACCACGGGCGCACACTCGGTCACGCCATAGCCTTCGAGGATGCGCAGGCCAAACTTGTCCTGCCAGATCTGCCGCGTGCTCTCCTGCAGTTTTTCTGCGCCAGCCACCACGTACCGCACGCGATAGAAGTCATACGGATTGGCAAAACGCGCATAGTTCCCCAGGAAGGTAGAGGTCCCGAACAGCACGGTGCAGTTACGGTCATACACCAGTTCCGGCACGATGCGGTAATGCAGTGGGCTGGGATAGAGGAACACTTCAGCGCCGGTCAGCAGCGGGGTAAACAGCCCCACCGTCAGGCCAAAGGAGTGGAACAGCGGCAACGCCGACATAAACCGGTCGTTCGCGGTAAAGTCGGCAATGCTTTTGATCTGCTCAACGTTTGCCAGAATGCTCTTGTGGCTGTGGACGACGCCTTTTGGGTTGCCTTCAGAACCCGACGTGAAGAGGATAATCGCGTCATCTTCCGGCTGCTGTTTGACCTGGGCCAGACGCGGCATCAGCAGATGCGCAAAAATCCACAGCTTGTCGCCGGTGGTCACGTCCGCTTTCAGATCTTCCAGGAAGACCCAGCGCACCTGAGTGAGCTGCTCGGGAAGATGCCAGAGCTTGCCTTTGTCCAGGAACTGGCGGGAGGTGAATACGGTATTGATTTGCGCAGCGGTTATCGCGCTGGTCAGCCCCTTCACGCCCGCCGTGTAGTTCATCATCGCCGGAATACGGCCCCGGGAAACCGCACCGAAAATCACCGCCGCGCTGATGCCCGCGTTAGGCAGCATCAGGCCAATCTTTTCGCCCTTTTTGCTGTACTTCTCCAGAATACGCCCCACAAACAGGGTTTTGGTCAGCAGCTTGCGATAGGTATCCGGAGTAAAGTTAATGTCTTCGATGCAGTTTTTCTTCGCGCCATAGCGGTACTGCGCGGAAAGCAGGGATTCGTAGAGCGTTTCGCGCGGGCGCACGGCCATACGCGCTTCCATCATGATCTGATGCAACATTTCCCCGGCGATTTTACGGCGATCGCGGGCACGCGGCGCGTCGGGCATCGGTAATGACGTTGGCGGCAGGATATGCAGCGTGATTTTGGGGAACAGACGCTGCTTCACCAGCCCCTTCAGACGGCTGAAATGGGTCAGCTCCGCGCCTTCAATACGCAGCGGCACCACGGTCGCTTTTGACTTCGCCGCAACAAACCCCGCGCCGTCGTAGATTTTCATCAGCGAACCGGTCACGGAGATCCGTCCTTCAGGGAAAATGACCACCGGGCGCCCCTGCTCGACCAGACGTACCAGATGCTTAATCATCATCGGCTTTGTCGGGTCGAGCGGCACAAAATCAATCAGCGGCGAGAGCCAGCGCATGTACCACTGCTGGCTGATGGAGGTATACACCGCAAACACCGGACGCACGGGCAAAAACAGCGCCAGCAGGATGCCGTCTATAAAGGAAACATGGTTTGGTGTGATCAAAACGCGTTCGCCGCTAAGCGCCCGGGTGTCGCCAGTGATGCGGATGCGAAAAAGAATACGGAAAAGCGTACGGAAGAACCCAAATAGCATCTCAACTCCCTTTGCCAGCCAGTGTGGAGGGTTATTAGTAAATGGTGGCAGATTACACGAGAAGTGATAAGGGAGCGACAGCAAAAGTGGAGGCGAAAAAAAACCTGCGCATCCGCGCAGGTTGGTGCAAGAGATGAGTACGAAACCGTACTAAGAATTCTCACCAATCAATACCTCTGGGATCTCAACTGTATCAACCTCTTTAACGCCCTTGCTATCGGACAATCGCAACAGCCTGAGGCAAAGTGTAACTAAAGGTTCAGATTCACATTTTTCAGACATGACTGGGCGTGTAACGATTACACCGCCAGGGGTGTGCTGCGTCACGTTTGTGGAGAGCGGAAATCCGCTCCCCTTGAATGCACGCCGCTTTTCCGCAACACTATTTGGTGTGTAAACGCTTACCCCCAATAAGAAGGTAATGAATGGCGACAATAAAGGATGTGGCCCGTCTGGCTGGCGTGTCGGTGGCAACCGTCTCGCGCGTGATTAATGATTCACCAAAGGCCAGTGACGCATCACGTCAGGCGGTACAAAGCGCCATGGAATCCCTGAATTATCATCCCAATGCCAACGCTCGCGCGCTCGCCCAGCAGTCCACAGAAACGATTGGTCTGGTGGTGGGCGATGTTTCTGATCCTTTTTTCGGCGCCATGGTGAAAGCGGTTGAACAGGTTTCCTATCAGACAGGCAATTTTTTGCTGATCGGCAATGGCTATCATAACGAACAAAAGGAACGCCAGGCTATCGAGCAACTGATCCGCCACCGCTGCGCGGCGCTGGTGGTTCACGCTAAAATGATCCCGGATGCCGAACTGATTCACCTGATGAAGCAGATGCCCGGAATGGTGATTATCAACCGTATCATTCCCGGCTTTGAGAAACGCTGCGTGGCGCTCGACGACCGCTACGGCGCCTGGCTTGCCACGCGGCACCTGATTCAGCAGGGCCATACCCGGATTGGCTATCTCTGTTCCAATCACCCCATTTCTGATGCGGAAGACCGTCTGCAGGGCTACTACGATGCCCTGCGTGAAAACGGGCTGCCGTGTAATGACCGTCTGGTGGCCTACGGTGAACCGGACGAGAGCGGCGGTGAACAGGCCATGACCGAACTGCTGGGCCGCGGACGGAATTTCACGGCGGTTGCCAGCTATAACGACTCTATGGCCGCAGGGGCAATGGGGGTGTTGAATGACAACGGAATTGAGGTACCGGCGGAAATTTCGCTGATTGGCTTCGATGACGTGCTGGTCTCCCGCTACGTTCGCCCGCGTCTGACCACCGTGCGCTACCCGATCATCACCATGGCAACGCAGTCCGCCGAGCTGGCGCTAGCGCTGGCTGAACAGCGCCAGCCGCCGGAAATTACCCATCTGTTTAGCCCGACGCTGGTCCGTCGTCACTCCGTTGCGTCGCCTGCAGAAGCGCAGAGCGAATAACGGTAGAGGTGCACCCGCGTGTTGGGGTATTCCAGCCCATCACCGATATACTGCCAGCCGTAACGTTCGTAGAAGTCGCGGCAGGCAGACCAGAGATGGAGCTCCTCATACCCGGACTGCGCGGCGTAAGCGATAACATGCTGCTGAAGCTGCCCCGCCAGCCCTTTGCCTCGCGCCGCGTCGTCAACGTAGAGCGCCGCCAGCCACGGACAGAGATCCTGACGGGTGATCAAATCGCAGCGCCAGAGTCCCACCGTGCCGAGAAGCTGTTCGCCTTCAACGGCAATAAACGTCAATGGTAATGCCCCCGGCGTCTGGCTGTGCTCAACAATACTGTGGAAAAATTCCCGAGGAAGCCCTTCGCCAAAGGCCTGCCAGATCCAGTCAGTAACCTGCTCTGCGAAGTGTGGCGCCTTGTAAAGCGGGAGGATGACAGCCTTATTCATGTTTCACCTGCATTTTCTCATGTATTTACTGGCCTGATGCTCCAGCCCGGTTCGGTGATTATCTTACCAGAGTCAGGCTATTGAGTTTGACTTCAGGCTGGCCGGACGAATCGTTACCAAAAAGCGTGATCGTGGCAGAGTTTTTGCGCTTCCCGCATCGCTTATACGGCATAAGCTCTGTGGTAAACTGCAGATCGTTACGTGGAAGCAGGAATATAGAATGGCAACAATGCTGGATGTATCACTGCGCGCGGGCGTGTCGAAGGCCACGGTATCGCGCGTGCTGAACGGCACAGGTCAGGTAAAAGAGAGTACGCGTCAGCAGGTGTTTGCTGCGATGGAAGAGCTGGGCTATCGCCCGAACTTTCTCGCGCGCTCGCTGGCTAACCAGACCAGCAACAGCATTGGTCTGGTCGTCTCGACCTTTGACGGCTTTTATTTTGGCCGCCTTCTCCAGCAGGCGTCGCGGCAGACCGAAACTCACGGGAAACAGCTGATCGTCACCGACGGTCACGACGCGCCGGAACAGGAAGAGCAGGCGGTGCAGATGCTGGCCGATCGCCAGTGCGACGCCATCGTGCTTTACACGCGCTACATGAGCGAAAAAGCGATCGTCAAACTGATGAACACCGTGAAAACGCCGCTGGTGGTCATTAACCGTGAAGTGAGCCAGGCGCCGGATCGCTGCGTGTTCTTCGAACAGCAGGATGCCGCATTCAAGGCCGTGGATTACCTGATCGGCCAGGGCCATCGGGAGATCGCCTGTATCACCGTCCCGATCCACACTCCCACGGGTAAAGCGCGGCTGATGGGCTATCGCAAGGCGCTGGAAAAGCACGGTATCCGTCTGGACGAGCGTCGGATAAAGTACGGCGATGCAGGAATGACGCGGGGATACGAGCTTTGCAAGGAATTGATTGCCGACGGAGTACCGTTTAGCGCCCTGTTTGCCTGTAACGACGATATGGCGCTGGGTGCGTCCAAAGCGTTGCACCAGGCGGGGCTGAAAATCCCGCAGGATATCTCCCTGTTCGGCTTTGACGATGCCCCAAGCGCGAAATGGCTGGAGCCTGCGCTCTCGTCGGTTTATCTGCCCATCGACAATATGATTGTCACCGCCATCGATCAGGCGATCCGGCTGGCAAGAAACCAGCCGGTCGATGCCATCCCGCCGTTTACCGGCACGCTGGTGTTACGCGATTCGGTCACAACGGGGCCGTACTTTCATCAGATGAGTTCTAAAGCCAGCAGTTCCTGAATGGTCTGGCGACGGCGTATCAGCCGCGCCTTGCCATTATCAAACAGCACTTCCGGCAGCAGCGGGCGGCTATTGTAGTTAGAGGACATAGACGCCCCGTAGGCACCGGTGTCGTGCAGCACAAGATAATCACCCGGTTTGACCTCTGGCAGCGCGCGGGTTTCCACTTTGCCGCCCTCCTGCTGGGTAAACACGTCACCCGATTCGCACAGCGGCCCCGCAACGACCGTCTCAACGCGCGGCGCCTGCGTTAAATCGCGGCCGTCGGCAGCCAGGGCGGTAATGTGGTGATAGCTGCCGTACATGGACGGACGCATCAGGTCGTTAAAGCCTGCATCAATCAAGACGAAGTGGCGAGACCCCATCTCTTTCACGCTGCGGACCTGCGAAACCAGCACGCCGGCTTCCGCCACCAGGAAACGACCCGGCTCAATTTCCAGCTTCACCGCGTGGCCCAGATGCGCGGCAATTTGATCGCGCGCGGCGCTCCACAGACCGTAATAGTGATCGGTATCGATCGCCTCTTCCCCTTCGCGATAAGGAATGGAGAGACCACCGCCCGCTGAGATCGCCTCCAGATCCTGACCGAAGTCGACAACCTGACGCACCATCGCGCCGCACACCTGTTCCAGGTGGCCGTAATCCACCCCAGAGCCAATGTGCATATGAATGCCCACCAGCTTCAGGTTGTAGCGCTGTAACACCTCCAGCGCGGCAGGCATGTCGGCATACCAGATCCCGTGCTTGCTGTTTTCGCCGCCGGTATTGGTTTTTTGGCTGTGGCCATGACCAAAGCCCGGGTTCACGCGCAGCCAGACGCGGTGGCCGGGAGAAACCTGACCGAGCTGCTCGAGCATATCCACAGAACCGGCATTTACCGGGATCTGCAGTTCGTGAACGCGCGCCAGCGTCGCATCGTCGATCACATCGGCAGTAAAGACGATCGCGTCGCTGTCGGCTTTCGGATCGTATCCGGCTACCAGCGCGCGCTCGATTTCGCCGAGTGAAACGGAGTCAACCTTCACGCCCTGCTCGCGCATCAGGCGCAGAATATGAATATTGGAGCAGGCCTTCTGGGCAAAACGCACCACGTCGAACTGATGCAGGGCGGCGATCTTCTCGCGGACGATCTGCGCGTCGTAGACCCACACCGGACAGCCAAACTCGGCAGGCAGGCGCAGCAGGTTGTCGGCGTTCAAATCGGTATCAGTCTGGTTCAGCGGGCGTGGCATGGTCTTCTCCGGATAAATGCGTTTTGATGATTACGCCACAGCGCAAGGAGAATAAAAAATATCGTTTTATCGCGAGTCTATGCAAAAATGATATGGACAGTTCTCTGCTTTCAGGTGCCCTATGCCCGCCGTCAATTTACGCCATATCGAGATTTTTCACGCCGTGATGACCACCGGCAATCTCACCGAAGCCGCACAGATGCTGCATACCTCGCAGCCGACGGTGAGCCGCGAGCTGGCGCGCTTCGAGAAAGTGCTGGGGTTGAAGCTATTCGAACGCACCCGGGGCAGGCTTCACCCGACTGTACAAGGGTTACGCCTGTTTGAGGAAGTTCAGCGCTCCTGGTACGGGCTGGACAGAATCGTGAGCGCCGCGGAAAGCCTGCGCGAGTTTCGCCAGGGCGAGCTGTCGATTGTCTGCCTGCCCGTCTTTTCGCAATCCTTTTTGCCGATGCTGCTGCAACCCTTTCTGGCCCGATACCCGGAGGTCAGCCTCACCATCGTGCCGCAGGAATCTCCCCTGCTTGAAGAGTGGCTTTCGGCTCAGCGCCATGATTTAGGGCTAACCGAAACCCTCACCACCCCAGCGGGCACGGCGCGCACGGAGCTGCTCTCGTTAGATGAAGTGTGCGTTCTGCCCGCCGGGCATCGGCTTGCCGGTAAGGCGGTGCTCACGCCGGAGGATTTCCACGGGGAAAACTACATCAGCCTGTCGCAGACCGACAGTTACAGACAGCTGCTGGATACCCTGTTTGCCGAGCATCAGGTAAAACGGCGAATGGCGGTGGAAACGCACAGCGCGGCCTCGATTTGCGCGATGGTGCGTGCCGGCGTCGGCGTCGCGGTGGTGAATCCGCTCACGGCGCTGGATTATGCGGGAAGCGGGATCGTCATCCGCCGCTTTAGCGTGTCCGTCCCGTTCACCGTAAGCCTTATCCGTCCGCTACACCGTCCGGCTTCCGCGCTGGTGGATGCTTTCACCGAACACGTCATGGAGCACGCGCGTCAGGTGGCGCTTCGCTTACCTGACCTGCAGGACCCATTATGACAGCATAAACGCCACGGCATCCGCAGCATGAATAGCGGTGGTATCAAATACCGGAAGAGGGCTTCGCTCAACGGGTACCAGCAAACCGATCTCCGTGCAGCCGAAGATCACCCCTTCAGCCCCCTGCTGCGCGAGTTTTTCGATGACGCTGACGTAGAAGGCGCGGGAGGTTTCGCTGAAGGTGCCGAGACAGAGCTCGTCAAAAATAATCTGATTGATGCGCGCCCGGTCCTCTTCTTCAGGGATCAGGCTTTCGATCCCAAACTCGCTGCGCAAACGCCCGCGATAGAAATCCTGCTCCATGGTGTAGCGCGTGCCCAGCAGCGCTACGCGGCGCATCCCGGATGCCGCAATTGCACGCCCGGTCGCGTCAGCGATATGCAGGAACGGCAGCGAGCAGCGGTTCTCAATATGCGATGCCACTTTGTGCATGGTATTGGTACAAAGCAATATCCCCTCGGCCCCAGCCCGCTCTAGCCCCAGCGCCGCCTGGGCCAGGATCGCCCCGGCTTTATCCCACTCGCCGCTCGACTGGCAGGCTTCGATTTCATGAAAATCCACGCTGTGCAGCAGCAGGCTTGCGGAATGCAGACCACCCAAACGCTGCTTCACCCCTTCGTTAATCAGGCGATAATAAGGGATTGTCGATTCCCAGCTCATTCCACCTAACAGGCCGATCGTTTTCATCATCCCTCCTTTTCGTTGATTTCTTCTTTTAACACAACCGGTGCCAATAAAAAAAGGCGCTCTGTTCAGCGCCTTGTTAAACCAATATCCGTAATCGCCTGCATACGCTGGAATACGTAGACAGGCAATACGATCACACGCCGATGTTCCGCAGTTTCTCCCCGGCCATCAGCTTGCGCTCGATGTGTTCCAGCGTCACGCCTTTGGTTTCTGGTATCAGCCAGAACGTGACGCCAATAAATGCCACGTTCAGCACCGTATAGAGCCAGAACGTCCCCGCTGCACCAATCGCGTCCAGCAGCGTCAGGAAGGTCGCGCCGATGATCATGTTCGATACCCAGTTGGTGGTCGTGGAACAGGTGATGCCAAAGTCGCGGCATTTGAGCGGCTGAATTTCGGAGCACAGGATCCACACCACCGGCGCGGCGCTCATCGCGTAGCCTGCGATACACATCATGGTCATCCCGACAGAAAGCCAGGAGAGTCCGCTGGAAGCCGTGCCGTTATCAAACTGCATCAGGCAGTAGCCGAGGATCAGCGTGCCGAGCGCCATCACGCTGAAGCCAATTTTCAGCGCCGGTTTGCGGCCCGCCTTGTCCACGGTGAATACGGCAATAAAGGTGGCAAACATGAAGGTCAGCCCGACCACCAGGGTGGCGATCATCTGCTGTTCGGTTGTGGTGAACCCGGCCATTTTGAAAATGCGCGGCGCGTAGTACATGATGATGTTCATGCCGGTGAACTGCTGCATCGCCTGCAGCAGCATGCCGAGGAAGACCGCCCGGCGCACGTTGCGGTTGATTTTAAACAGCGCCCAGCCCCCCTGCTTGAGCTTCAGGCTTTCGCGGATCTCGTTCAGCTCTTCGCGGGCTTTTTCGGAGGTATCGCGCAGCATACGCAGCACCTCTTCCGCCTCCACGTGGCGCCCTTTTTGTGCCAGCCAGCGCGGGCTGTTCGGCAGGAAAATCACTAAAACAATCAGCACCACCGCTGGCAGCGCCAGCACGCCAAGCATTGCGCGCCAGTTGCCGCTGTAGCTGAAGTAGGTGTCAGACAGAAACGCCAGCACAATACCCAGCGTGACCATCAGCTGATACATGCTGATCATCTTTCCGCGCACGTTCTCGCTCGCCATTTCGGAGAGATAAAGCGGCGCCGTGTAGGAGGCAATCCCCACCGCCACGCCCAGCAGCACGCGGGAAAGCAGCAGAACCTCAACGTTTGCGGCAAACGCGGAGCCAATGGAGCCGGCGACAAACAGAACCGCTCCGGCCATCAGGCTGTATTTGCGCCCCAGGCGAAACGAGAGCCAGCCGTTGAACAGCGCGCCGATGGCCGCGCCGAGCATCATGCTGCTGACCACCCACTCCTGCAGGCGGCTGCTCAGGGTAAAGTGATCGGTAATAAAGGGCAATGCACCGGCAATGACGCCAATATCCAGTCCAAATAACAGGCCCGCCACGGCGGCGGCAATAGAGACAAACTGGTTCATGCGGCGAGTATCACGCAGCGCAGCGGGCATTAGGGTAGAGTCATTTATAGATGTCATATTTTCCTGCCTGAACAGTGAAATTCGTTAAGTGAAATTACGAGATAGCGAGAAAAAGTGTCAGGCGGGAAAAGGTGAAGATATGGATTATTTCGCTGCGACATAGCGTTCTGTGATGGACATTACAATTTCAACTAACGCTGAATAATCACATGCTTTTACTAATCATCTAATTTTTAAAGATTAAAAGTGTGATGACTGTCGTTCATGACTTTTTAGTATGGATTTTCCGTGTTTATCCATATGGATTTTGACAATTTTTAAGCAAAAAAAACCTCTGCCCAAAAGCAGAGGTCCAGACCCGATGCGGGCTATCGCGCCAGCCAGCCGCCATCGACCGCCACGGTGTAGCCGTTGATATAGTCCGATGCGGACGAGGCCAGAAAGACCACCGGCCCCATCAGATCGCCCGGAAGCCCCCAGCGCCCCGCCGGAATGCGGTCGAGGATTTCCGCGCTACGCTGCTCGTCCGCACGCAGCTGCTGCGTGTTGTTGGTCGCCATGTAACCCGGCGCAATCGCATTCACATTGATGTTGTGTTTCGCCCACTCGTTTGCCAGCAGGCGGGTCACGCCCATCACGGCGCTTTTGGAGGCGGTGTAAGACGGCACGCGGATACCGCCCTGGAACGAGAGCATGGAGGCAATATTCACGATCTTGCCGCCGTTCCCCTGCGCGATAAAGTGCTTTGCCGCCGCCTGGGACATGAAAAATACGCTCTTGATGTTCAGATCCATCACGTCGTCCCAGTCGCGCTCGCTGAAATTGATCGCATCTTCACGGCGAATCAGCCCGGCGTTGTTGACCAGAATGTCGATGTGACCGAATTCCGCCACCGCGCGATCCAGCAGCTCAGGAATGGCATCGATTTTACGCAGGTCGGCGGTCAGGCTCAGGAAGCGGCGGCCCAGGGCCGTCACGCGCTCGAGGGTTTCCGTCGGTTCAACGATATTAATTCCGACGATATCGCAGCCCGCTTCCGCCAGGCCTAACGCCATCCCCTGACCCAGCCCGGTGTCACACCCGGAAACCACCGCCACTTTTCCCTGCAGAGAGAATGCATCCAGAATCATGTTTATTCCTTACTCTTTCAGAGCCTGTCACTCACAGGCAGGTTTATGCGTCACTGCCCGCGACTAGCGCAGATCGCTGACCGCAACATGGTCCATATCATCAAAGACCTGGTTTTCACCCACCATTCCCCAGATAAAGGTGTAGGCTTTTGTCCCTACGCCGGAGTGAATAGACCAGCTCGGCGAAATCACCGCCTGCTCGTTATGCATCACGATATGGCGCGTTTCCTGCGGCTGTCCCATCATGTGGAACACGCACGCGTCCTCATCCATGTTGAAGTAGAAGTAGACTTCCATGCGGCGCTCGTGGGTATGGCACGGCATGGTATTCCACAGGTTGCCCGGCGCAAGTTCGGTCAACCCCATGCTGAGCTGGCAGGTCTCCAGCACGTCCGGCACGAAGTATTTATTGATGGTGCGGCGGTTGCTGGTGAGGTTGTCGCCCAGCGTCACGGGCGCGACGTCTGCCGGGGTCACCTTTTTGGTTGGACAGGTGGCGTGGGCCGGCGCGCAGTTATAGTAGAATTTCGCAGGCCTGCTGGCGTCGATGCTGGCAAAGACCACGTCCTTCGCCCCTTTACCCACGTACAGCGCCTCGCGATGGCCAATCTCATAGCACCGCCCGTCTACGGTGATGGTGCCCGGCCCGCCGATGTTAATCACCCCCAGCTCGCGACGTTCGAGGAAATAATTCACGCCCAGCTGTTTACCGACCTCGCCGCCCACGGAGACGCTTTTCGTGACGGGCATTATTCCGCCCACAACAATGCGGTCGATATGGCTGTAAACCATGGTGTACCTGTCAGCCTCGAATATCTGCTCGACTAAAAATGCCTTACGCAGCCCCTGCGTATCCAGCGTTTTGGCGTGCGCGCTGTGGATGCTTTCTCTGACGTCCACGGTAACCTCCAGATGTGGTCATGCCCGAAGGCGGGAAGTAAAACGAAACAGCGTTCCGTTTTACATGATGAGCACATACTATCGGCATAAAGTGGGCTTTTCAATTATATTTAAAACAACGTTTCATTTTTATTTATAACGGAAATGGTGTTCGGATCACAATTAAGCCGCCAGGAGAAAAAGGGCGCGAAAAAAAACCTCCCGGAGGAGGTTTTTTAATGAGAAGAGGTTAGCGTTCGATGGCCAGCGCCACCCCTTGCCCGCCGCCTATACACAGCGTGGCAATTCCTTTGCGGGCATTGCGCTTTTTCATTTCGTGGACCAGCGAAACCAGGATCCGGCAGCCGGACGCCCCGATCGGGTGCCCCAGCGCGATCGCTCCACCGTTTACGTTGACCCGCAGCGGATCCCACTCCAGCATTTTTCCGACGGAGATCGCCTGCGCGGCATAGGCTTCGTTCACTTCGATCAGATCCACATCAGAAAGCTGCCACCCCGCACGCTCCAGACAGCGACGGGTCGCATAGACCGGCGCGATCCCCATTAACGCAGGATCCACGCCCACGCTGGCAAATGCCTTAATGCGGGCTAATACGGGAAGATCGAGTTCGAGGGCTTTGCTTTCGCTCATCATCATCACGGCCGCGGCGCCGTCGTTAATGGAAGAGGCATTTCCCGCCGTGACCGAGCCCTGCATTTCAAACGCAGGATTCAGCCTCGCCAGCCCTTCAGCGCTGGCGTCGGTGCGCGGCTGTTCATCGGTATCCACAACGATAACCTCGCCCCCCTGACGCTGCGTGCTGACCGGGACAATTTCGTCGCGAAAACGGCCGGAATCAATCGCCGCACGCGCTTTTTGCTGCGAGCTTAACGCATAGGCATCCTGCACCTCACGGCTGATGCCGTACTCGCGCGCCAGGTTTTCCGCCGTTACGCCCATATGATAATCGTTGAAGGCATCCCACAGCCCGTCATGCACCAGGCTGTCGAGCAGCTGACTGTTACCCAGCTGTGCGCCGGTACGGCTGTCGGTCAGGACGTGCGGCGCGCGGCTCATATTCTCCTGCCCGCCCGCAATGATTACGTCCGCCTCACCACACTGAATGGCCTGCGTCGCGAGATGCAGCGCTTTTAATCCTGAACCACAGACGTCGTTGATAGTGATAGCGGAGACGGTATTGGGCAGTCCGCCCTTCAGCGCCGCCTGTCGCGCAGGGTTTTGCCCGGCACCGGCCGTGAGGACCTGTCCCAGAATCACCTCATCAACTTCATGTGCTGCGATCCCGCTACGTTCTACCAGCGCTTTCACCACCACGCTGCCCAGGTCAACCGCCGAGTGACGCGCGAGCGCTCCCTGAAAACAGCCGATAGCTGTACGCAACGCACCCACTATTACGACATCTTTCATCACGACCTCTGTGTTAAATGACATGACGATAGTAGAGGATTGTTACTGGCAATTATCTTAATTGTTTAAAAATAGTGAGTTTAATCACAAGGATCAGCGTGCATCCTGCAGATACTGCCGCAGCCAGCTTCCGGCAACGCCGGGAGGGGATCGTTTATTCCACAGCAGATCGATGCCGATCGCCCGCGGCCAGCCGGGAACATTGAGCTGTACCAGGGATTTCGCGGCGGCAAATTCCTCCACCAGCGCGCACGGCAAGACGCACCAGCCAAATCCCTGTACCGCCATACTCAAGAGTAACAGGTAATTCGGGGCTGACCAGACGGGCCCGCGCGCGATCTCCGCCTCACGCTCAAGATAGGTGCTCAGCCGCAGCTCTCGCGAGCCGTGCAGCTCGTCACGCTGAACGTCATCCTGCCCGGCCAGCGGATGCGTGGTCGCGACATAGATCGCCATGCGGGTCTGCATCGGCAGCCGGATGGCGCCAATATCCGTAGGATAACCGTCTCGCGCTTCGGTGAGGCCAATCTGCGCGCGCTCCTTTTGCAGCAGATCGATCACGTCCTCCTCTTCGCCAATCAGACATTCGAATTCCGTATGGGGAAAGCGCGCATCAAACTGCTTCATCATCTCTTCCAGCACGTCCGGGTTGAGGGTATCGGAAAGGACAAACGTCAGACGCGCCTCCGTTTGCGCCGTGAGCGACACCGCCAGCTCATCCAGCCGCGTGCTGGCGGCGAGAATAGCCTGCACGTAGCCCAGCACCTGTTCCCCCTGGGCCGTTAACACCGGCTGGCGGGCCGAACGGTCAAACAGCTCAAATCCCAGATCGGCTTCAAGGTTGGCAATGGACGTGCTGACCGTCGACTGGCTTTTACGCAGCCGGCGTGCGGCCGCAGAGAAAGAGCCTGCTGCAACGGTCTCGACAAACGCGGTCAGGGCTTCGGGTGAATAGCGCATAACCTATCTACTTTTACGATGGATACTATCTTTAATATATCAGCTTTAGCGATAAAAATAGGCCACATCAACGCCCATACTGGCGAATTAACGAGGTCTATCGCTATGCAACATCAGGATGCACTCCAACGTAAACTGCCGGAGCGGATCTTTCATGCTGTCTGTTTTGAAGGGATTGCGACGGCGATCCTCGCCCCTACCGCGGCGTGGCTTATGCAGCGTTCCGTGGTGGAAATGGGTGGGTTGACCATTATTCTGGCCACCACCGCCATGCTGTGGAACATTATTTATAACGTCGGCTTCGACCGTTTCTGGCCTGTTCAGCGCGTCAAACGTACGGCAAAAGTGCGTGCGCTGCATGCGCTGGGGTTCGAATGCGGCTTTATTGTGATTGGCGTGTCGATTGTCGCCGCCGTGCTGGGCGTCACCCTGCTGCAGGCATTCACACTGGAAATAGGTTTCTTCCTGTTCTTCCTGCCGTACACCATGTTCTATAACTGGGCGTACGATAATCTGCGTGAGAAATTTCTTAAGCGCCGCCAGCAACGACGCGCCCTGGCAGGCTGAACCGCCTCTGGCCGGACGCCCGTTCCGGCCCGACGTCTTCGAAGCAACTGCGCTCTTAAGGCATAACTATGGTAAATTGCACGCCATTCTGATGGTTTGATAGTTGATACGTTGCTCTAATGTCGAAAATTTGGTCAAAAGATGAGACTCTCTGGAGTTTCGCTCTCTACGGCACGGCCGTGGGCGCAGGAACGCTCTTCCTGCCCATTCAGCTGGGCTCCGCAGGCGCAATCGTCCTGTTTATTACCGCCCTCGTGGCCTATCCCTTAACCTACTGGCCGCACAGAGCGCTGGCGCAATTTATCCTCTCGTCAAAAACGAAAGGCAACGAAGGGATCACCGGCGCCGTTTCGCACTATTACGGCCGGAAGATCGGCAACCTGATCACCACGCTCTATTTCATCGCCTTCTTTGTGGTGGTGCAGATTTATGCGGTGGCCATCACCAACTCGTTAACCGAGCAGCTGGGAAAACACCTGACGGTGGATACCGCCGTTCGCGTGCTGGTCAGCCTTGGCGTGGTGCTGGTCCTGAATCTGATCTTCCTGATGGGACGGCATATCACGATAAAAGTGATGGGCTTCCTGGTGTTTCCGCTGATTGCCTATTTCCTGTTTGTCTCGCTCTATCTGATCGGCAGCTGGCAGCCCTCGCTGCTGACCAGCCAGATGGCCGTGGATCGCCATACGCTGCACCAGGTCTGGATTTCGATTCCGGTGATGGTGTTTGCGTTCAGCCATACCCCGATTATCTCCACGTTTGCCGTTGACCGTCGCGAGAAATTTGGCGACGGCGCCATAGATAAATGCAAGAAAATCATGAAGGTGGCGTACCTGATTATCTGCCTGAGCGTGCTGTTCTTTGTCTTCAGCTGCCTGCTCTCTATTCCGCCGTCGTACATTGTGGCCGCCAAAGAGGAAGGGGTGACGATCCTGTCCGCGCTGTCGATGATGCCCTCTTCACCGGCGTGGCTGGGAATTTCCGGGATTGTCGTGGCGATAATTGCGATGTCGAAATCGTTCCTCGGCACCTATTTTGGGGTGATTGAAGGGGCGACGGAGATCGTGAAGTCGTCGCTGAATCAGGTGGGAGTGAAAAAGAGCCGCGCCTTTAACCGCGCGATTTCCATTATGGGGGTGTCGTTAATCACCTTTGCTGTCTGCTGCATCAACCCGAACGCCATTTCGATGATTTACGCCATCAGCGGCCCGCTTATCGCCATGATCCTGTTTATCATGCCGACGCTGTCGACGTATCTGATCCCCTCCCTGAAACCGTACCGCTCCATTGGCAACCTGCTGACGCTGATCGTCGGGGTGCTGTGCGTGTCGGTAATGTTCGTCGGCTAACCCCCCTTTGATGCCCGGCGCTCTGCCGGGCATGTCATTCAGTCTCGTCCCGTAACGTCCAGCGGAAAAGGTCTGTCCTGCACCACCGTTTTCATGACAAGCGTTGAGCGAAGATGCTGCACGCCAGGCATGGCGGAAAGCTTCTCGTCATAGAGCTTCTGGAAAGCGGAGAGGTCGCGGGTCACAACGTGCATCAGATAATCGGGATCGCCAAAGAGACGCTGCGCCAGCACGATCTGCGGGATCTCCTCCACCGCCTCCTCAAACGCGCTAACCGCCTTTCGGTCCCCCTCTTTCAGCGTCGCAAAGACGATTGCCAGGAAGTTAAACCCCATTTTGGCGGGATCCAGGCTGGCACGGTATCCCGTTATGGCCCCGCTTTGCTCCAGCGCCCGCACGCGACGATGACAGGGCGAGAGGCTCAGATTGACCCGCTCAGCCAGCTCGGTAAGCGACAGGCGTCCATCAGACTGGAGCGCCGCAAGAATTTTTCGATCGATGCTGTCCATTTGGAAGATTTTCTCAATTTCACCGTGTTATGAGCATAACATTGAAAGCCTATTTCGCAGGGTTAACGATATTCTTTTTCGCAACGTTTAACGCACTGCGGGAGTTTTCAGAACGATGGAAATGAGTATTGTGGCCGGCTTTTGGGTAGTTTCGTTTCTGCTCATCATGACGCCAGGCGCCGACTGGGCCTACGCCATTAGCGCCGGGATTAACGGGCGACGCGTGGTACCGGCGGTGCTGGGGCTGATGTCAGGGCATCTGTTAGCCACGCTCATTGTCGTGGCTGGCGTGGGGGTCGTGATTGCTCAACATCCGCTGGCGTTAACCGGGCTGACCCTCGCGGGGGCCGCGTATCTCCTGTGGCTCGGCATCGGACTGTTGCGGCACCCTGCCGCCCCGGAAAAGGCGAGCTACCACGCGGGAAACTGGCGACAGTGGGCGGTGAAAGGGCTTTGTATTAGCGGCCTAAACCCGAAAGTGTTTTTGCTGTTCCTGGCCCTGCTCCCGCAGTTTACAGACCCGACCGGGAGCTGGTCGTTAGCAATGCAAATGTCCACGCTTGGGATGATGCACCTTATCACCTGTACGCTGGTCTATCTGCTGGTGGGGTATGGTTCAAAAGCGGTGCTGGCGACCCGGCCACAGGCGGCGCGTCGGGTGAGCATGGCATCTGGAGGGATAATGGTGCTGATCGCGATGGTATTGCTGCTTGAGCAGGTAAGATAAAAAAAACACCGGCCATCGCCGGTGTTATTTACGCCCGAATATCGTCATATTCCCGCGTTTTATCAAACTCATGTTTCGCGAACGGGCACAGCGGAATAATTTTGCGGTTCTCACCGCGCATCTTCTCCACCACTTTCGCCACCAGCTGTTTACCGACACCCTGCCCTTTCAGGCTCTCATCCACATCGGTGTGCTCGATAATGCTCAGGTGCTCGCCGGTCGGCACGAAGACAATCTCCGCGACCTGGTTGCCGTTCGCATCATTCACGTAAAACTTGTTATGGCCTTCCAGAATATCCATGTTTCCTCGCTTATTTTTGGCGATACTTCAGCGCACCGCTCGGGCAGGTATCAATCACGCGGACAACCGTTTCAACGTCCACTTCATCGGGAATAATCCACGGTTTACGTTTCAGATTAAACAGCTTTGCGCTGCCACGCACGCAGTTACCGGAGTGTTTGCAGATCCCGGTGTTGAAGTAAACGTCAATTTTCTCGCCGGTATAGGCCCGGTAACCCGCATCCAGTAGCTCTTTATCCATGACATTGCCTCTGTAATTATTATCGTGCTGAATGAAGAATAGCCTGACGGGATCCTGATGGCTATAACGCCGAAAACGAAAAGCCAGGTCACAACTCTTTTCTTGCCAGATTGCGTCCGCTATTTGCCCATGTCAGGCTCGGCAAATGTCACTTTTACATAACATCCGCAGGTTGAATGAAACGCAGACTCTCTTTTCAGGTAAAGCTGTTTTTAGCGCTGGTGTGCTTCTCTTGCCTGCTGTTAGTTCTGCTGGGAACGATCCTGTTTCATTTTATTGACCGGCAGCTCCATCACGATCTCGGTCAGCGTGCCCGGGTTCAGGCCAGCCAGATCGCGCTGATGCCGGGTCTGGCGGCAATGGTTGCGGCCAGAGATATCCCCGGCATCGCTCGGTTAATCCAGCCGCTGCGCGCCGAAAGCGATGCCAGCTACATTGTGATTGGCGATACCGAGGAACAGCACCTCTATCATTCGGAATCCCCGGAGCGGATTAACTTACCGATGATCGGCGGAGATAATGCGGAGGTATTAAAGGGCAAAACCATTATTTCCGTGCGCCAGGGCGGGATTGGGGTTTCACTGCGCAGCAAAGCGCCGATCTTTAACGCGCAGCACCAGGTGATAGGTATTGTCTCGGTCGGCTATCTGACCTCCTATATTGCCAATATTAATGCCCGCATTCTCTGGCAGTCCGGGCTGTACGGCGCGGCTCTTCTGCTGCTGCTGTTTATGTTCTCCTGGCTGTTTACCCGCAATCTCAAAAAACAGATGTTCCGACTGGAGCCGAAAGATATCGCTCAGCTGGTTTTGCAGCAGCGCGCGCTATTAGAAGCCATGTATGAGGGGGTATTTGCCGTCAATGAAGAGAAGCAGCTGATTTTAATTAACCGCGCCGCACGAGAAATGCTGGATATTCGGCAAAGTGAGAAAGCGCTTATCGGCAAACCGCTGGAAGACGTTCTGCAGACGTCGCCGGGCTTTTTATCCCAGCGCTACGCCTCGGTGAGCAGTGGCAGCCACGACCAGATTGCCGTGCTGAACCAGCGCGAGGTGATCGTCAACCGGGTGGCGATTGAGGTCGAACCCGGCGTTGAAAGCGGCTGGGTCTACAGCTTTCGCGACAAAAATGACATCAACACCCTCAGCAGCCAGCTCAGTCAGATCAAGCGCTATGCCGATAACCTGCGCATTATGCGCCACGAACAGCTGAACTGGACCGCCACGCTGGTGGGCTTGCTGCAGATGAAACACTATGACGAAGCGATTCGTTACATCCAGGTGCAGTCCGAAGGCGCGCAGCGAGTGTTGGACTTTGTCTCCGCCCATTTTTCCTCTCCCGCGCTGTGTGGTCTGCTGCTTGGAAAATACGTCAGCGCGCGCGAAAAAGGCATCGAATTGCTGTTTGACCCCGCCTGCCAGCTCACCCGCATGCCTGCCACGCTCAACGAAACGGAGCTGATGTCCATTATTGGTAACCTGCTGGATAACGCGGTGGACGCGACCCTTAAGGCACCGGTCCCCGCGCCGGTGGAACTCTACATTTCTGACCGTAACCAGGAGCTGCTGATCGAGGTGGCCGACCGGGGCTGCGGGGTGGAGGATGCGATGAAGCCGCATATTTTCAGCCAGGGATTCAGCAGCAAACCGGAACGTGAAAACGACATTGTGGGCACCGAGCACGGTATTGGCCTGTATCTGGTGGCAGGATATATCGATAAGGCTGGCGGCAGCATTGAGATTGCCGACAACACGCCACAAGGGACTATTTTTTCTGTATTTATTCCGAATGGGCTAAAGCATGACCCGAGCACTTGATGTTGTGATCGTTGAAGATGAGCCGCACCTGGCGGAGCTGCATCGCGAGTATATCGAGCAGAATTTTCATTTACGCGTGGTGGGTATCGCCGCGTCGATTGAGCAGGCATGCAGCCTGATTCGTCAGCATCAGCCGCGACTTATCCTGCTGGACAACTATCTTCCGGACGGTAAAGGCGTGGAGCTCATCGATAACCCGCTGCTGAAAAGCTATGAGTGTTCGGTGATCTTCATAACCGCCGCCAGCGATATGCAGACCTGCAGCCACGCCATGCGCAGCGGCGCGTTTGACTACCTCATCAAGCCCGTCTTTTTCCAGCGCCTGCACGCTTCGCTGGAGCGGTTTATGCGCTTCATCCACACCGTGCAACAGGTGAAGGTGGTCGACCAGCATGCGCTTGATCGCCTGTTTCATCTGCCTGCCGCGGAAGCCTCCGTAACGCCGTCCACAAAGGGCATTGAACCCCAGACGCTGGAGCGGATTAAACGCCTGTTCGCCGAGCATCCCGACAGTGCGTTGTCGGTTGAGGAGGTAGTGGAAAACGTGGGGATCAGCAAAACCACGGGGCGCCGCTATCTTGAATACTGCGTGGAGAGCGGGTTAATCAGCGTTGAAATGCTGTACGGCAATATTGGTCATCCTCGCCGGTTATACCGCAAAGCCCCCAATAAACCGTGATCCGCAACCGTTCGTTGGCTAACGTTCGCGGATTTTATGGTGTTAATTGCTGAAACGACGGCGACAATCACACTTCGGAATCATTGCCCTCGCCTCCCTATTGTCGGAGGCGCGCTTTACGCTATGTTGACAATTAGTTCCTCAAATGTAACTAAAAGGTTAACTATAATGTCGAACACGTTCCGAATTTCTCTGCTTACCGCTACCGTCCTGTTCTCTGCTTCTGCACTCTCTGCCCTGCCGCAGGGTTATCCTGCTGAGTATCAAAAAGTGGTTGATGCCGCCACGAAAGAGGGCAAGGTTGTCATCTATTCCACCACCGACATCAAAGCTGCCGGGCCGCTGATCCAGGGCTTCGAAAAAACCTACCCGGGCATTAAAGTCGAATACAACGACATGAACAGCACCGAGCTGTACAACCGTTTCATTAGCGAACAGGCTTCCGGCGGCGTGAGCGGCGACGTGGTCTGGAGCTCCTCGATGGACACCGGCCTGAAGCTCGCCACCGACTACGCCATGGAGTACAAATCTCCGGAGCAAAGCCAGCTGCCGAAATGGGCGGTCTGGAAAGATAAGGCCTACGGCACCACCTATGAGCCGGTGGTCTTTATCTACAACAAGCGTCTGATCCCAGCTGGCGACGTGCCGGATTCTCACGCCGCGCTGGCGAAGCTGATTGCCAGCCAGACGGACAAATTCAAGAACAAAGTCACCACCTATGACATCGAAAAATCGGGTCTGGGCTTTATGCTTTCGGTGCAGGATCACAACGCCGATCCGAACTACTTTAAGACCCTGGCCGACGTCGCCAAAGGTGGCCTGTCGGTGCAGTCGTCTACCGGCACCATGATGGAGCGCGTCTCCTCCGGTGAAAACCTGATCGGCTTCAACATCCTCGGTTCTTATGCGGAAGCGCGTGCGAAGAACGATCCGTCACTCGGCATTGCCTATCCGAAGGATTACATCCTGGTGCTGTCGCGCGTGTCGTTCATCAGCCAGCAGGCGCAAAACAGCAATGCCGCGAAGCTGTGGCTGGACTACGTGCTGTCTGAACAAGGGCAAAACATTCTGGCCAATCAGGCGGACATCCCCTCCATTCGTAACGATATCGAAGGCAAGAACGATATCGACGGCCTGACCAAAATCCTCGGCAACGCGCTGAAGCCGATCCCGGTTGATGAAACGCTGCTGGAATACCTGCAGCCGAAAAAACGCCTCGAGTACATCAAAGAGTGGCGCACCGCCGCCGGTAAATAAGCGTCTGAGCGCGGCGCTGGCCGCCGCGCTCCCTTATCGACTGAGTTCGTTTTTCTGGGCTGCAATACCAGGGATACCCCATGAATACATTACGCAGAAAGTGGCAAAGCCTGCCGCGAGGCATCGTCGTGCTGATAACCGCCCTGGTTATCTACACGCCGCTGTCGTTTATCGTGATCCAGAGCTTCCTGTCCGCGCCGTTCTTTTCGCCGTCAAAAGAGTGGAGCTTTGAATCATTTGATTTTATTTTCACCGACCCCGATTTTTATAAGGCCCTGAAAAGCGGCTTTATTCTGGCTTTCGGGCTGGTCTTTATCTCCATTCCGCTGGGCGGCGTGCTGGCGTTTCTGATGGTGCGTACCGACCTGCCCGGTCGCCGGTTGATTGAGCCGCTGATCCTGGTCCCGATTTTCGTTTCACCGATGGTGCTGGGCTTCGGCTACGTGGTGGCCGCCGGTCCGGTGGGCTTTCTCTCCCAGTGGGCTGAGGCGCTGATTGGCTTTGTGCCGTGGAACATCTACGACATGTCGAGCATTGTGGTCATTGCCGGCCTGACGCACGTCCCGCACGCCTATCTGTATATCTCGTCAGCGCTGCGCAGCGTGGGCTCCGACGTGGAAGAAGCCGCGCGCACCGCGGGCGCGTCGCCATGGCAGGTGATGACCTCCGTCAGCCTGCCGATGGTACGCCCGTCCATTCTGTACGCCACCGTGCTGCTGTTCTTCCTCGGGCTGGAAGTGTTCGGCCTGATGCTGGTCCTCGGCGACCCGGAAGGCAACATGGTGCTGGCGACCTATCTTTATAAGCTGACGAACAAGATGGGTACCCCGTCCTATAACCTGATGGCGGCGGTTGCCGTGGTGCTGATCTGCATCACCATCCCGCTGGTGATGCTCCAGCGTCGCCTGATGCGCACCGCTAACCGCTTCGTCACCATGAAGGGCAAGGCCTCGCAGGCCCGCGCGCTACCGCTGGGTAAATGGCGCTGGGTGGCTGGCGGGGTGATTGCCTTCTGGCTCACCGTCACCATCGGCGTTCCGCTGCTCGGCGTGGTGCTGCGCGCGTTTATCTCCAACTGGGGCGTGGGCGTTTCGCTGTGGGACGAGCTTTCTCTGAACACCTTCCGCACCATCTGGGCGCAGCCCAATCTGCTGCGCGCCATCGTCAACTCCATGGCGATTGGCGTCATTGGCGGCGCGCTTGCCGTGGTGTGCTACCTGTTTGTCGGCATTGCCATGCACCGTAAGCCGGATAACACCACGCGTTTCCTGGACTACAGCGTGCTGGTGCCGCGCGCCGTGCCTGGCCTGCTGGCGGGTCTGGCCTTCCTGTGGGTGTTCCTGTTCCTGCCGATGTGGCTGGATAACTCGCTGAAATCCGGCTGGCTTTCCGGGTTTGCCTGGACCGACTGGATGCGCGAAAACGTCATCGTCTGGCTGCGTTCGCTGCGCAGCACCATTTTCAGCGTCTGGCTGGCCTATACCGTGGTGTGGATGGCTTACGGGCTGAGGCTTATCTCTTCCACGCTGCTGCAGGTAGGGCCGGAGCTTGAAGAGGCGGCGCGCAGTACCGGGGCGACGCGCGGGCAGATCACCCGCCACGTCACCATTCCGCTCTCCCGCTACGGTCTGATCGGTTCGTGGCTGCTGATGTTCCTGATCTTTGAACGCGAATACTCAACGGGTGTGTATCTGCTTTCGCCCGGCACGGAGACCATCGGCTCGATGCTGGTTTCCCTCTGGGCCGCGGGTGCCATTGATATCGTGGCGGCGCTCTCTTTCATTAACATCCTGCTTGTCGTGGTAGGTCTGGGCATTGCCCTTCGTTTCGGAGTGAAAATACATGATTGAATTAGCGGTTGACGATCTGCACTTAACCTACGGCGACAATCCTGTTTTAAAAGGTGTCTCCATGAACCTGAAGCGCGGCGAAGTGGTCTCCCTGTTAGGCCCCTCCGGCAGCGGCAAAACCACCCTGCTCCGCGCCGTCGCGGGTCTGGAAAAACCGACCCAGGGCTCGATTGTGATTGGCAACAATAAAGTATACGACGGCACGCCGCGCAGTGAGGTCCCGGCGGAAGAGCGTAACCTGGGGCTGGTATTTCAGTCCTATGCCCTGTGGCCGCACAAAACCGTGTTTGAGAACGTGGCCTATCCGCTCAAGCTGCGCAAAGTTCCGGCCAAAGAGATCCAGCAGCGCGTGCAGGACGTGCTGGACCAGCTTGGTCTGGGCCATCTTGGCAAACGTCACCCGCACCAGCTCTCCGGTGGGCAGCAGCAGCGCGTAGCGATTGGCCGCGCGCTGGTGTACAACCCGCCGGTGATTTTGCTGGACGAGCCGCTTTCCAACCTCGACGCCAAGCTGCGCGAAGAGGCCCGCGTGTTCCTGCGCGAGCTGATTATCAAGCTCGGGTTATCTGCACTGATGGTGACGCACGACCAGAACGAAGCGATGTCCATTTCCGACCGCATCCTGCTGCTCAACAACGGCAAAATTGAGCAACAGGGTACGCCGCAGGAGATGTACGGCTCGCCGAAGACGCTGTTTACCGCCGAGTTTATGGGCAGCAACAACCGCCTGCACGGCAAGGTCACCGACGTGCGCGACGGCAGAGCGCGCATCGAAGGAAAAGGCTGGGTGCTGTGGGGCCAGGCGGGCGAAGGGGTACAGAGCGGTAATGACGCCACGGCGGTGATCCGCGTCGAGCGCGTGGCGGTGGTCGAGGGGCCTGGGGAAAATCAGCTTGAGCTGCCGCTGCTCACCAGCATGTACCTCGGCGACCGCTGGGAGTACCTGTTCCGCACGGTGGGAGATGATTTTGTCATTCGTGCGTATGGGCATGAGGTTCGGGATCCGCAGCACTGCCATCTTTCGCTGCCGGAGAAGCATGTTTGGGTGTTCCCGAAAGGGTGATGAGTCAATAATTAATCTGCCATGGCCCGGTAGCGATTCGCTTACCGGGTCTACAAAATAAAGAAATGCGCTGATGCCAGGATTGGTGGCGCTAGTTATTATTGTTAATGCATTCCGACTTAAATATTTACCTGACTCTTCTTTCCATCCCTACGCATAACGGGTTAAGGCTCCATATCAAAATGTTATTACAGAGCATATAAAGAAAATTTATGCATCATATCCAGCATTTTTGAAAACTGATTGAACATGCTCCGTCAGTCCAACAAGATCTTCATAGGCGATTGGGCCAAAATCAGGATAATGGTTTTCAATATACTCGTTAACATCTTCCATACCTTCACTGACTCTGAGATTCTTAACAAATGTAGGCAAAATACGATGATTAACACCAGTACCATACTCTTTCGGATGATGGGTCATACACCACTCAACTTTACCTTTATATGATTGAATCGCATCTTCCAGTAAGGCGATAACTTCTGGAACCTCTTTTTCAAAACGAAAACTGGTATAAGGAGGATACTTAGAGCGATCAATTTTTTCAAAATGGTCATTTATCCATTCATCTTCAATACGGCTCTGATAATGTAACCACTCCAGTTTTCCAAGAGAACCAATGAAGTCCAACAAGATTGTTTCTTTCTTACCTATCGGAAACATTATTTTAACCCCTGTAATTTATCAGAGATCGTAACACTTCCCTGATTTATAGATTTGATATGTTTTTCCCAATCTCCTTTAGGAATTGGTTTTAAGGACACTCTTGGATCGTAAACATACTGACCATCGGTATAAACCTGATGAAATGCTTGTTCATGTACAATTTTTCCATTTTCATACACATTTAAGTTGTACGGAGTCGTCGGCCTTGCTTCAATAATTTTCCCGTGCCCGCCAGCTGCATCGAGAAGTTTAGGTGCGATATCTGAGCAATCCGTACAATCTGTATTGCCTATCCAGGCAATAAACTTAGGTTCGTTCATTTTTTCAATAACACTCTGATTGGCTGGATAACCGGGATTTTCAGGGCGAACATTTTCAAGACCGGGGATCTTCTCGTTCTGATAGAAAAGATCATCCAGTGAAGGAGAATCCGGAACCGGCGTAGTTGTCGTCCAGCCATTATTGTTTGACGCTCCATCACCGTTGGTATTACCAGTATGATTTATCCCTCCGGTTGCTACACTATTCTTCCCTGTGTTGGAGGGCACATTTCCAGTTACAGTCTGGTCGCCACCAGTGTTTGATGGTCCCGGGTTGATGACCTGCGTACCACCAGTACTGGTGATCGTCTTACCTGTCAGGGACTCATAGGCCGCTTTCTGAGCATTATTTAACTGACTGAGCTGGGAAGGATCATTGAGCGAGGCCACATAGATCAGATGCAACTGCTCATCTTGTGACAATGTATCCATTGCTGATGTGGATGCACCAATGCCCAGTAAAGCACCCAGACCACTGGCAACCAGGCGATCACGGCAAGCAGAAATTTTCAGACATCCCTGTGCAGCCAGTTTACCGCCCTGTATAACGACACCCAGCGAGTTATTCTCAACCTCCACCTTCGCCGTTTCCGACGCCGTCGCCGCCATGGAGACACTACCATCCGTCACTGCTGCGCCCGCCAGACCACCTGCGATACTCACGAGGCTACTGACCAGCCGTTTCTCCTCTGCTGCCAGGTCACTGGATTTTTTATCGCCATACAGCGCGCTGACCAGATGGTCGGTCATCGCCGAGGCCGTAATGGCACCCATGGCACCGGCCTTCAGGCCAGCAGCACTGCTCCCCCCACTCAGCTGCGTCAGCGCCGCAGCCACAATACCGTGCAGCGCGGCACGGGCTGTCGGATCTTTCTGCTCCTTGACCAGGGTCGCCAGAAGAGGGGCCGCCCCCGCTGCCGCACCTGCCTTCAGGTTACCGCCAAGCGCACCTGCCAGTAATCCCGCAGCTGCGCTGCCCTTAGTCCAGAAGGCACTCCCCGGACCGTACTCGGTATTCTGATATCCGGGCTGCGTCTTCAGGAACGCTTCCTGCTCCTGCGGCGTATCGCCCTGCAGTTTTCCTTCTGACGCCAGCTTCGCGCCCAGCGCCGCATTGGGGGTAAACTTAACGGCTGATTAAACGATCCCGGCACAGTGGCCGGGATCTGTGTCATTTAGACAGTGGTTCAAGGCGAAGAAGATGAGACTTTGCCTTCTCTATAAGCTGTAAAAACTCATCGCATTGAAATTCAAGAATATTACTTTCATCTGGATAAATAATAATATTCACTGATTTCCTGTCTTCTGATAGTGAGATTTCACCCCACTGGACTCGATTAAAAGACAATTCAGCATAAAGATCTTCCCGATCAACTGAACTACCTACGCTATATTCCAACATATGAGACCTCTATTTAGTTGGTGGTTCACGGAAGCCAATTAATCTTGAACCATCAGAATTAAATCGTAATGCTCGTCCATCAGGAGCTGTAGCTTCAACAACAGTAATCCTTTGTTTATTTTCAAAAACCACTCGGGATTCAATCTTAGTATTTGGATTGTTTAATATTTCGTTAACTATATTCTGAGCTTCCTGATTAAGAACTGACGCTTTTTGACTGGAATAAGAATATGCGGAACCTTCTCTTCCGCCATGCTTTTGTAGTGCTCGTCCGGCATCAGTCAATCCATTTCTGTTAGATGCTGAAGCGGCCTCATTAAGGCGATCTTTTGATGGGGCAGTAGAAGCCCTGTTATTCCGAGCATTCTCCTCATCCTGCGGCTCCCAGCCCCCCGGCGTGCCTGATCCCGCTCCCCCAGTTCTGCCTTTTCTTCATCCGTCCAATTTGCGCCAGTATTTGGCTGTTCTTTATCATTAGTCAGCGCTTCACCGATTGCTACACCTGCACCAGTGGCGGCAGCAGTCCCGCCTCCTGGCCCAAACCCACCACCTTCCAGCAATGGATTTCTGCATGCCCACGGCTCCTGTGCACACATTGCGCTGTTCAGCGTGTTATTCTCAACAACAACTCTTTCCTGTGCATTCCGGCAGGAACAACACATTTTTCCCTGTTCAGTCAGTGACTTACAGGGTGTTTTTGCTAAGGTACATCTGCTGCTGCAACTTTTTTCGCTGTTAAGCGTTTCAAGGGGTTAAAGGCTGATAAAACGATCCCAGCCATTGAGCTGGGATCGTTTTATCAGTTACTGTTTGTTAAATGCTCGTTTCGCCTCATTTAAATTCGAAGAGTTTGCCCCGCCAGAAAAATCTGGATCAGCCGATTGTACAGGGTCATCTTCCCACCCACATACAGGGCAAATTTCATAACAACCCAGCTCATCAATTGTTTTATTTCCACAGCATGGACAAGGATAAGAGCCATTATTCATCATTGTTTTTTCCAATATTCGAGACCTTTCTCTGGTTTAAACATTGTACGCGGTACACCATTTATATCTTTTGAAGCAAAGACATTAGTCGCAGGATTGTAATACAGCGTGTCTCCGTTAGGGCGAGTTTTAGTTAAGGTACCTTGCGGTGGGGTTGTCATAAAATTATGGGCAGCATCAACATATTGCTTAGCATTCTGATACTCAGGAAATTCTTTCCCATGTTTTGTCCAGTGTCCATAGGCATTACCCACAGGTTTTGCTTTCTTGGTTTCTGTCCAAATCTGAGTATCTTTAGATTTACCACCAATCGGAACAGCCCCAATCCCAAGACCAGCAGTTCCAGGAAGCGGCTTACCATCTTCGTCAAACAACACCCCAGGCCTGGCAATGTTGTAGACTTTTGGGAGGCGGTCGCCGTGCTCTTTCTCAAGCTCTTCCTCATCATGGCCAGGACTCAGCGTGTTATTCTCAACCTCCACCTTCGCCGTTTCCGACGCCGTCGCCGCCATGGAGACACTGCCATCCGTCACTGCTGCGCCCGCCAGACCACCTGCGATACTCACGAGGCTACTGACCAGCCGTTTCTCCTCTGCCGTCAGGTCACTGGATTTTTTATCTCCATACAGCGCGCTGACCAGATGGTCAGTCATCGCCGAGGCCGTAATGGCCCCTATGGCACCAGCCTTCAGGCCATCCGCACTGCTCCCGCCACTCAGCTGCGTCAGCGCCGCAGCCACAATACCGTGCAGCGCGGCACGGGCTGTCGGATCTTTCTGCTCCTTGACCAGGGTCGCCAGCAGAGGGGCCGCCCCCGCTGCCGCACCTGCCTTCAGGTTACCGCCAAGCGCACCTGCCAGTAATCCCGCCGCGGCACTGCCCTTAGTCCAGAAGGCACTCCCCGGACCGTACTCGGTATTCTGATATCCGGGCTGCGTCTTCAGGAACGCTTCCTGCTCCTGCGGCGTATCGCCCTGCAGTTTTCCTTCTGACGCCAGCTTCGCGCCCAGCACCGCATTGGATTCCCGCGCTTTCTGCTCCGCATACTTGCCGTAAGCATCCAGCGCAGAGGTGGCCAGCGCCGCGCCTTCGCTCTGGACCGCCAGGTTATCCCTTACCTTCTGCACATCACCGTTCACGTCCACGCCGTGGTGGGCGTCAGCCGTATCACGGTTCAGGTCAGCAATATCCTGTTTCTGTCCCGCCGGGTTGCGAATGACAATGCTACCGCCACTCACCGCTGATGAGGTCGTGCCGGTGTGGCTCTCTTTTGCCTGGCCCGTACCGATGGCCGGTGCCAGGTTGCGGTTTTCACCGTTCCCGCTGCCGCCCGCGCTGCCGGAAAGCGCCACCGTGTAGCCGTTGCCGCTGGTCTGGCTCTCGTTGTGGAGATTACTGAAACCCAGCGTACCGGTGTCGAGGCTATTTTTATCTGCAGACGCCGTGGATGCAATCACCGCTCCGTCAAGCTGGGTATGATTTCCGGTGGTGACGGCAAAGCCGCCCTTGCCTGCGAATATCCCGCTCTGTTCAGCGACGCTCTTACCATTCTGGGTGATATTCTCACCGATGCACTGACGCTACCGGAAAAGGCACCATAACACAGTGGCGGTATGCACAGACTGAGGGACGCGCCTGACGAAGACTGCTTGCTGTTATAACTGGCTGTATCCTGCACGCTGCTGATGGTGAGATCGCGTCCGCTGTTCACCGTAAGCTGTTCATCAGCATGGACAACGCTGTTCGTATTGCGCTGTGACTGGCTGTTTTCCTTACCCTTATACTGTGACGCTCCCAGCTCCACCGAGATGCCGTTTTGCGCACCAATCAGGCTCACACCAACACCAACGCTGAACTGGCTAACGCTGTTTTTACTCTCAGAGAGGGTTGTGTTCTGGGAGGCAGACAACAGAATATCGCGCCCCGCATCCAGCGCCACGTGTTTACCCGCGATCTGTACCCCAATACCGGCAATGTCATTTCCGGCACGGACAGAGACATTCTCACCGGCATTAATGGTGGTGCCCTGCGTGTCGGTACTGTTGTAACGACTGTCCTGAGAGGACGTCCCCGCCGTTAAAGACACTTTAGCCTTGACGAGCGACGAGTCCGGCATAGCGCCCTGCGCTGCGGGCAGCCGTCTCTGCGGCTTTAGCAGCCTCAACAGCCCAGCCGCCAGCAGATGCCGTCACACCATTCTGGGCGCTGCTGCTGTGGTTTTCACCGTCGCGGGTATCCCGGCTCACCCCCATGAGGACATTTTCGCCACTGAGTGAGACCGATTTACCGGCACGGATATCCGTACCTGACAGGGAGAGATCGTTACCGGCCTGCGCGACAAGGTTCTGCCGGGTTATTGGGGAGATTAAGGTCGCACCGGAAAGGGTAATGGTATGAATGGTGAAACAGGGTCCGGAGCCGGAAACAGGCAGCGGTCTGGCGGGCGCAGGGCGAGGAATACTCCGCTCCAGCTCCTCACGCTGTTGCTGGCTCTTTAATAACAGTTCCTCCTGCTGCTGACGCATTGTGTCCCGGTCAGCAGGAGTAAGGGGGCTGCATGGCTCAGAGAGCAAAAAAATAAAACGAGCAAAAAAAGACGGCTTTGCTGTAATAGCGCATATTAAAGGATAATAGTTTTTGTTTTCCTCAATATGCCAGCTCTGGCGCAATAGGGAATAGTCTCAAAAAGAGGGCTACTATAATTGGTAGTAATATTTGCGTTAAGTTTAAAAAAACCGTTATGACGAAGAGCGTCATATCGGAATTTTTTATTATTGCCTGATTGTTTCTTCTTTCAAAAAATTTTAACCACCCCTTCCAATAGTTAGATATAAACATGAGCTTGCAGCGTAGATTAAATTATCCGTTGCATTCATCGTGCTGCAAATTCTGATGACACCTGATAACTCAGTGCTGAATATGGAGGCATGCGTGATAACTTCGTTGAAGCGATCAAACAACAGCATGACGATACCTGGATGGAAAAGGATGGTCTGGTTAAAAAATAGACAGAGGAGGATCACATCAAGAAATTCTGGAGCGGGCGAAGGGAATCGAACCCTCGTATAGAGCTTGGGAAGCTCTCGTTCTACCATTGAACTACGCCCGCTTTGAGGTGCGTAAGGCATTATAGACCTTACGCACCTTCATACAAGCCTCTTCACAACTAACCGGCGATTAAATAATCACTTAGCACTTCGGTTTGCTGCCGGGCGCAGGAAGATAGCGCTGCGGATCGATGGCCGTCGCCTTATAGCGGATCTGGAAATGCAGCTTCACTGAATCCGTACCGGTGCTGCCCATGGTGGCAATCTTCTGCCCGGCTTTGACGTTCTGCCCGTTGTTGACCAGCATCGTGTCGTTGTGCGCATAGGCCGTGATGTAGTCTTCCCCATGCTTAATCATGATCAGGTTACCGTAGCCGCGCAGCTGGTTACCCACGTAAACCACCTTCCCGGCTCCGGAGGCATAAACCGGCGTACCGCGCGCAGCGGCGATATCAATACCCTTGTTGCCACCTTCAGAGAGTGAGTAAGGGGCGACCACTTTACCGCTGGCAGGCCAAATCCAGCAGCGCTGTCCAACCGGCGGCCATGACGATTGTGGCACCTGATAGGACGGCGTCACTTTGGCGGTTTTGCCTTTCGAAGAGGATTTTTTACCGGAGGACGATCCGCCGCTAACCTTCAGCTGCTGCCCCACCTCGATGGTGTAGGGCGGAGAAAGGTTATTCAGACGCGCCAGATCCTTCACGCGGGTCCCCGTTGCGCGCGAAATCCGGTACAGAGTGTCCCCGCGTTTGACGGTGTAGACCGAACCGGAATAGCTTCCCGTATCCGAAGATTTGCTCCCTGAACAGCCCGCCAGTAATAGCGTCAGCGTCAGGCAAAAAATAGCGGTAAGGGGTTTTCTCGTCAGGCTTCCTGCAAACAAAACAGATCCTCGGTCAGCGTGAATGGCGCACTATGATAACAGCCAAAACGAACAGGGGTCATTCCCTTTTCCGCTCTACGAGCCAAACCGTTCGTATAAGAATGCAGTATAATGCTTCGGCTGATGGTGCTGAACCACTCGGCAATTTGGCACTGGAGCATCAATGAGTATTCAAGAACACGTTATTTTGGTAAACGACCAGGGAATGGTGATTGGCACTCAGGAAAAATATGCCGCGCACACGTTACATACCCCGCTGCATCTGGCGTTCTCTTCCTGGCTTTTTAACGCAAAAGGCGAATGTCTGATCACCCGACGCGCCTTAAGCAAAAAAGCCTGGCCCGGCGTCTGGACCAACTCCGTCTGCGGCCACCCGCAGTCGGGCGAAGAGACAGTCCAGGCGATAATCCGCCGCTGCCGCTTCGAAGTGGGCGCAGAACTGACCGATATCACCGCCGTCGCCCCTGAATTTCGCTATCGGGAAACCGACCCGTCCGGGATCGTGGAAAACGAAATTTGCCCGGTATTCGCCGCACGCATTACCAATGACGTGACGATAAACGAAGATGAAGTGATGGACTATCAGTGGGTTGAGCTTGATGCGCTATTCCGCGCGCTGGACGCGACGCCCTGGGCCTTTAGCCCGTGGATGGTCATGGAAGCGACGACCGCCCGCGAAAAACTCATAGCCTTCGCGGCGCAATAAAAAAGCCCCTTTCGGGGCTTTTTTTACATCTTAACGTCTTACTTGACCGGGCGCATCGCCGGGAACAGGATCACGTCGCGGATGGTATGGCTGTTGGTGAACAGCATCACCATACGGTCGATACCAATACCCAGACCCGCCGTTGGTGGCAGGCCGTGCTCCAGCGCGGTCACGTAGTCTTCGTCGAAGAACATCGCTTCGTCGTCGCCTGCCGCCTTCGCGTCAACCTGATCCTGGAAGCGCTGAGCCTGGTCTTCCGCATCGTTCAGCTCGCTAAAGCCGTTGCCGATTTCACGGCCGCCGATGAAGAATTCGAAGCGGTCAGTGATTTCAGGGTTCTGGTCATTACGACGCGCCAGCGGAGAGACTTCAGCCGGGTACTCGGTAATGAAGGTCGGCTGAATCAGGTGCGCTTCGGCCACTTCTTCGAAGATCTCGGTCACGATACGGCCCAGACCCCAGCTCTTCTCAACCTTGATACCGATGCTTTCGGCGATCGCTTTCGCAGAATCGAAGTTATCCAGATCCGCCATGTTGGTTTCCGGACGGTACTTCTTGATCGCTTCGCGCATGGTCAGTTTTTCGAACGGCTTGCCGAAGTCGAAGACTTCTTCACCGTAAGGAACCTGCGTGGTGCCCAGAATATCCTGCGCCAGGGTACGGAACAGGGATTCGGTCAGCTCGATCAGATCTTTGTAATCCGCGTACGCCATATAGAGTTCCATCATGGTGAACTCTGGGTTATGACGAACGGAGATCCCTTCGTTACGGAAGTTACGGTTGATCTCGAACACGCGGTCAAAACCACCAACCACCAGACGCTTCAGGTACAGTTCCGGCGCGATACGCAGGTACATGTCCAGGTCCAGGGCGTTGTGATGGGTGATGAACGGACGCGCAGACGCGCCGCCAGGGATCACCTGCATCATCGGGGTTTCCACTTCCATAAAGTCGCGGTTCACCATGAACTGGCGGATACCGGCCATGATCTGGGAGCGAATTTTGAAGGTCTTGCGGGATTCATCGTTAGAGATGAGATCCAGATAACGCTGACGATAGCGCGCTTCCTTATCCTGCAGGCCGTGGAATTTGTCCGGCAGCGGGCGCAGGGCTTTGGTCAGCAGACGCAGCTCGGTGCAGTGGATAGACAGTTCACCGGTTTTGGTTTTGAACAGTTTACCTTTCGCGCCCAGAATATCGCCCAGGTCCCACTTCTTGAACTGCTCGTTGTAGATGCCTTCCGGCAGATCGTCACGGGACACGTACAGCTGAATGCGGCCGCCAACGTCCTGCAGGGTCACGAAGGAGGCTTTACCCATGATACGACGGGTCATCATGCGGCCCGCAACGGCCACTTCAACGTTCAGCGCTTCCAGCTCTTCGTTCTCTTTCGCGTCGAAGTCAGCGTGCAGTTGGTCTGAGGTGTGGTCACGACGAAAATCGTTCGGGAACGGCACGCCCTGCTCGCGCAGCGCTGCCAGCTTCTCGCGGCGGGTTTTCAGTTCGTTGTTAAGATCGACTACCGCGTCAGCGCCCTGTGCTTGTTGTTCAGACATGTTGGTTCCTCATAACCCTGCTTTCAAACTTGCTTCGATAAATTGGTCCAGGCTGCCGTCCAGCACCGCCTGCGTGTTGCGGGTTTCAACCCCGGTACGCAGGTCTTTGATGCGGGAGTCATCAAGGACGTAAGAACGGATCTGGCTGCCCCAGCCGATGTCAGACTTGTTGTCTTCCATCGCCTGTTTCTCAGCATTTTTCTTCTGCATCTCCAGCTCATAAAGCTTCGCTTTCATCTGCTTCATGGCCTGGTCTTTGTTCTTATGCTGGGAACGGTCGTTCTGGCATTGCGTGACCAGCCCGGTTGGAATGTGGGTAATACGCACCGCCGATTCCGTACGGTTAACGTGCTGGCCGCCCGCGCCGGATGCGCGATAAACGTCGATACGCAGGTCCGCCGGGTTGATTTCGATATCGATATCTTCATCAACTTCCGGGTAAACAAACGCGGAGCTGAAGGAGGTATGACGACGGCCGCCGGAGTCGAACGGGCTCTTACGCACCAGGCGGTGAACGCCGGTTTCGGTGCGCAGCCAGCCGTAGGCATAATCACCGATGATCTTAATGGTCACGGATTTAATACCGGCCACTTCACCTTCTGACTCTTCGATAATTTCGGTTTTGAAGCCGCGCGCTTCGGCCCAGCGCAGATACATACGCATCAGCATGCTGGCCCAGTCCTGCGCTTCGGTACCGCCGGAACCTGCCTGAATATCGAGATAGCAGTCAGCGCTGTCGTATTCGCCGGAGAACATGCGACGGAATTCAAGCTGCGCCAGCTTCTCTTCCAGCACGTCGAGTTCTGCTACGGCTTCGTTAAAGGTTTCTTCGTCGTCGGCTTCGACGGCCAGCTCCAGCAAACCGGAAACATCTTCCAGCCCCTGGGCCATTTGATCCAGCGTATCTACGATAGCTTCGAGAGAGGAACGCTCTTTACCCAGCGCCTGTGCGCGTTCAGGTTCGTTCCAGACGTCCGGCTGTTCCAGCTCGGCGTTTACTTCTTCAAGACGCTCTTTCTTGGCATCGTAGTCAAAGATACCCCCTAAGAACGTCAGAGCGCTCCGTGAGGTCCTGAATACGGTTTTTTACCGGATTAATTTCAAACATGGTCTGTTTTCTTTTATGGACTTGTCAAAATGCGGTGATAAGAGCGGGATTGTACCGAATCCACGCCCTTTTTTATAGAGATTACTGCCGCTAAATTGGCCAGATATTGTCGATGATGATCTGAAGGGTGCGGTTACCGCGAAACTCGTTGATGTCCAGTTTGTACGCCAGCTCGACCTCGCGCACGCCGTTGTCCGGCCATACCGCCGTGTCAACGTTAAAGGCAATGCCGTCCAGCAGCGGGCCGCCGCCGACCGGCTCAACCATCACCTTCAGATGACGTTCGCCGACGATGCGCTGCTGCAGCAGGCGGAAACGGCCATCGAACAGCGGTTCCGGGAACATCTGCCCCCATGGACCGGCATCGCGGAGCATTTGCGCCACGTCCATCGTCATCTCAAGCGGTGAAAGCTCGCCATCGGACACCACTTCACCCTGCAGCAGGGCCGGGTCAATCCAGTCGGTGACCAGCTCGCCGAACAGGCGCTGAAACTCGTCGAATTTCGCCTCTTCCAGCGACAGGCCTGCCGCCATCGCATGGCCGCCGAACTTGATCATCAGGCCCGGATACAGCGTATCGAGACGCTCCAGCGCGTCGCGCATATGCAGGCCCTGAATCGAGCGGCCAGAGCCTTTCAGCGTGCCGTCGCCCGCGGGGGCGAAGGCGATCACCGGGCGGTGGAAGCGCTCTTTGATGCGCGACGCCAGAATGCCGACCACGCCCTGATGCCACTCGGGATGGTACATTGCCAGGCCGCCCGGCAGCGTATCGCCGCTGCGTTCAAGCTTTTCACACAGGGTCAGCGCTTCGGCCTGCATTCCCTGCTCAATCTCTTTACGTGTCTGGTTCAGGGCGTCCAGCTCGTTGGCCAGCACGCGCGCCTCACCGAGGTTGTCGCACAGCAGCAGCGCGACGCCAACGGACATATCGTCCAGTCTTCCGGCCGCGTTCAGGCGTGGACCGAGGGCAAAGCCCAAATCGCTTGCCGCCAGCTTGAGCGGGTCGCGGTTGGCGATTTCCAGCAGCGCCTTGATCCCCGGACGGCACTTGCCCGCTCGGATACGGCTTAAGCCCTGCCAGGTCAAAATACGGTTATTGGTATCGAGCGGGACCACGTCCGCGACGGTACCCAGCGCCACCAGATCGAGATATTCGGCCAGGTTCGGTGCGGCAATACCGCGGGAGTCGAACCAGCCCTTATCGCGTAATAGGGTACGCAGCGCCAGCATCAGATAAAACGCCACGCCTACGCCCGCGAGGGATTTCGACGGAAAATCACAGTCGCGCAGGTTGGGGTTAATAATCGCGTCGGCGGCAGGCAGCGTTTCACCGGGGAGATGGTGATCGGTAACCAGCACCGGGATCCCCAGCGCGTGGGCATGATCGACCCCCGCATGGGAAGAGATCCCGTTATCGACGGTCATGATCATCTGCGCACCGCGGGCGTGGGCCTGATCGACCACTTCCGGGCTGAGTCCGTAGCCGTCTTCAAAACGGTTCGGCACCAGATACGTGACGTTATCGCAGCCCAGCGCGCGCAGGCTGAGCACGCTCAGCGCGGTGCTGGTTGCGCCGTCGGCGTCGAAATCCCCTACTACCACAATACGCGTGTTCTCACGCAGGGCGTTGTAGAGCATTTCAGTGGCTTTTTCGATGCCGTTCAGCTGCTGCCAGGGCAGCATCCCTTTTACGCTACGTTCAAGATCCTCAGCACGACGCACGCCGCGGCTGGCGTAGAGGCGCTTCAGTAGCGGCGGGAGATCGTCCGGCAAATCAATCGGTTCAACCGCCTCGCGGCGGCGCAATTTTATCGGGGCTTTCACGCGGATTATTTACCACTAACCTGTTTCTGGTGCGCGTCGAGGAACTCTTTCATCTCTTTTGGTCCCTGATAGCCCGGAACGACGTACCCGTTGCTCAGGACAATCGCTGGCGTACCGCTCACGCCAAACTGCACGCCCAGCGCGTAGTGGTTAGCGATATCAATGTCGCAGGAGGCCGGCTTAACGCCTTTGCCGTTCATCGCGTCGTCAAACGCTTTGTTGCGGTCTTTTGCACACCAGATGGCCTTCATGTCCTGCTCCGGCTGGCTCTGCACGCCCGCGCGCGGGAAGGCCAGGTAACGCACGGTAATACCCAGCGCGTTGTAGTCTTTCATCTCTTCATGCAGCTTGTGGCAGTAGCCGCAGGTGATATCGGTGAAGACGGTAATAACGTGTTTTTCCTGCGCCGCCTTATAGACGATCATCTCTTTTTCGAGCGCGTTCAGGTTTTTCATCAGCAGCTGGTTGGTCACGTTGACCGGCTGCGCGCCGCTCACGTCGTACATTGGCCCCTGAATAATGTGTTTACCGTCTTCGGTGACGTACAGCACGCCGCTGTTGGTCAGTACCGTTTTCATCCCGGCGACCGGTGCTGGCTGAATATCGCTGCCGGTGACGCCAAGCTTAGCGAGCGACTGTTTGATAGCGGCGTCGTCAGCATGGGCGAAACCGGTAAAGGAGGCTGCCAGCAGGGTGAATAGCGCGAAACTCTTTTTCATAGTTGATCCTGTTACAATTCGTCGGCACTCACGCACGAGGGTGGTGCTGTTGGTGTAGCTGCCGCAGGCGTTCCGTCGCGACATGGGTGTAAATTTGCGTCGTGGAAAGATCGCTATGTCCCAGCAGCATCTGCACCACGCGTAAATCCGCGCCGTGGTTGAGCAGATGCGTCGCGAAGGCATGACGCAATACGTGCGGCGAAAGCTTTTCACTGTCGATACCGGCCAGTGTGGCGTAATGCTTGATGCGATGCCAGAACGTTTGCCGCGTCATCTGCTGTGCGCGCTGGCTCGGAAACAGAACGTCGATAGACGCGCCGTTGAGCAGCCACGGGCGACCGTGCTCCAGATACGTTTCCAGCCAGTAAACCGCCTCTTCGCCCAGCGGAACCAGCCTTTCCTTGTTTCCTTTACCGATGACGCGCACCACGCCCTGACGCAGGCTGATGTCACTCATCGTCAGGCCAACCAGCTCCGAAACGCGCAGGCCGGTAGCATACAATAGCTCAAGCATGGCTTTATCGCGTAACTCCAGCGGCAGGTCAACAGCCGGTGACTGTAATAATCTCTCAACTTGTGCTTCGCTGAGATCTTTCGGCAGCCGCTGCGGAAGTTTCGGGGATGCCAGCAGCGCGCTGGGATCGTCTTCGCGGATCTTCTCACGGTAGAGATGCTGGAACAGCCGACGCATGGCGCTGAGCAAGCGTGCAGAGCTGGTGGCTTTGTATCCCCCTTCTACACGTTCACCGAGCAGCGCCTGCAGGTCGTCGCTTTGCGCGCTCGCCAGCGAGAGCTGCCGACGGGCCAGCCACTCCACCAGCATGGTAAGATCGCGCCGGTAGGCGCTGAGCGTATTCTCGGCCAGATTTTTTTCCAGCCACAGCGCGTCGAGAAACTGTTCAACGAGTGCGAGATCCTTTTCCACATCAGCCCCTTTGATTCTGCAGTCTGGCCATTATGCCTGATTGTGACCGGTTTCTGGTACACTACGCGCAAAGTCAAAGCATGAATTGAGATAGTTACGCGATGAATATTGGTCTGTTCTATGGTTCCAGCACCTGCTACACCGAAATGGCGGCAGAGAAAATTCGCGACATCATTGGCCCGGAACTGGTGACGTTGCATAACCTGAAAGATGACGCGGTCGCGCTGATGGAACAGTACGATGTGCTGATCCTGGGCATCCCAACCTGGGATTTTGGTGAGATACAGGAAGACTGGGAAGCCATCTGGGATCAACTCGATTCAGTCAATCTCGACGGCAAGATCATTGCCATGTACGGCATGGGAGATCAGCTGGGTTACGGGGAATGGTTCCTGGACGCACTCGGCATGCTGCACGACAAGCTCGCGCCGAAAGGGGTGTCGTTCATCGGCTACTGGCCAACCGAAGGTTACGAGTTCACCAGTAAAAAACCGATTATTGCCGACGGCGAGCTGTTTGTTGGGCTCGCGCTGGATGAAACCAACCAGTACGATCTTAGCGATGAACGTCTGCAAACCTGGTGCGAGCAGATTCTCGGCGAAATGGCAGAAAAGTTTAGCTAACGCGTATTACCCCTGCGTCGTCTGTTGCAATAGCATCCGGCGCAGGTCTCGCCACTCAGCAGCATCCATACTGTCAGCCGCCAGCCACAGATGCTGGCAACGCCCGCCGTCCACCTTGCGTAGCCGTAACATCATGCCGCAGTTGAGCATCCAGGGCATACCGAGAATATCCCACTCTTTTCCCTGCCAGCGCAGGCGGGAATCCATCAGTAACTTGATCTCTCCCTGACGGGCATTAATGCGACGCTGGCTGCGTACGCTGTCAAAAACGACAAACGAAAGTAGCAGCAGCCACAGCGGCGTATAGCTCAGCGGCCACGGCATCAGTAACACAATGGTCGCAACCAGGCCGTGGAGCAATAAAGACATCCACTGCGAGCGCCACGAGACGCGAAGATCAGATTGCCACAGGACCACGTTCCCGATTCCGTGTTTGAATTAATTGCACCATCCGTTGCAACTCGGTGTCGGCGGGTTTGCCGTGGTTCATCAGCCAGTTGAATAAATCCGGATCGTCAGACTCAAGCAGGCGAACAAACAGACGCTTATCGTCGTCGCTTAAGGTGTCATACTCATATTCGAAGAAAGGCATGATGGAAATATCAAGTTCACGCATGCCGCGACGGCACGCCCAGTGAATACGGGCCTTGTTGTTAATATCCATGTTCAGTTTCCTGCATTACGTTTGGCACAGTCGGTACCCCATTCGGTGTTCTTTATTTCTCTACGGGGACACCAGCTAGTGTAACGTGTTTTTGACCGTTTCATTACTGGAATATTGCGATCAACGAGCAGGCTTCCAGAATAATCCCTACAAACACAGCGGATTACACTATTTTGCGTGGCGCTACGCAGAACCGGTTTATGGCACAAATGGCCTGTTGAAAGCGCTTGCATTGCCTGCAGGCTCTTTTACCATTAGGCATTATCAAAGCGTTAAGCAATTCAGGATATCGTTATGGCCTTTACACCATTTTCTCCTCGCCAGCCCGCCGCCTCTGCGCGTCTGCCGCTGACGCTTATTTCTCTTGATGACTGGGCGCTGGCAACGCTCACCGGTGCCGACGCCGAAAAATATCTGCAGGGCCAGGTGACCGCCGACGTCAGCCAGATGACCGAACACCAGCACCTGCTGGCCGCCCATTGCGATCCAAAAGGCAAAATGTGGAGCAACCTGCGTCTGTTCCGCCGTCAGGACGGCTTTGCCTTTATTGAGCGCCGCAGCCTGCGAGACGCCCAGCTCAAAGAGCTGAAAAAATACGCGGTCTTTTCCAAAGTCACCATTGCCGCAGACGACGAACATGTCCTGCTGGGTGTGGCCGGCTTCCAGGCGCGTGCGGCGCTGAAAAACCTGTTCAGCGAACTGCCGGATGCCGAAAAGCAGCTCGTCAGCGAAGGCGCCACCTCAATCCTGTGGTTTGAACACCCGGCGGAGCGTTTCCTGTTAGTCACGGATGCGGCAACTGCCGAACGCGTGACCGAAGCGCTGCGCGGCGAAGCGCAGCTCAACAACAGCCAGCAGTGGCTGGCGCTGAACATCGAAGCGGGTCTGCCGATCATTGACGCTGCAAACAGCGCGCAGTTTATTCCTCAGGCAACGAACCTGCAGGCGCTGGGCGGCATCAGCTTTAAAAAAGGCTGCTACACCGGCCAGGAGATGGTCGCACGAGCAAAATTCCGCGGGGCAAACAAACGCGCGTTATGGACACTTGCGGGCCATGCCAGCCGCGTACCTGAAGCAGGGGAAGATTTAGAGCTGAAGATGGGTGAAAACTGGCGCCGTACCGGCACCGTATTAGCCGCCGTACAGCTGGATGATGGACGTCTTCTGGTGCAGGCCGTTATGAACAACGACATGGAAGCCGACAGCGTGTTCCGCGTGCGTGACGATGTGAACACGCTGAGCATCGAGCCGCTGCCGTATTCTCTGGAAGAGTGATGCTGTATCGCCCGGTGGCGCTGCGCTTACCGGGCCTACTTATCCCGTAGGTCGGGTAAGGCGAAGCCGCCACCCGACGAAAAATTACACCTGCCCCACGTACAAATAAATCGCCAAAAAGTGGCACACGCTGCCGCCCAGCACAAAGCCGTGCCAGATAGCATGGTTGTACGGAATGCGCTTGCAGACGTAGAAAATGACGCCGAGCGAATACACCACGCCGCCTAAGGCCAGAAGCGTTACGCCCCCTATCGACAGTTTGATTGCCAGCTGGTACACCACGATCAGCGACAGCCAGCCCATGGTCAGATAGGTGACCAGCGACAGCACCTTAAACCGGTGCGCGATGGTGAGCTTAAACAGGATCCCGAGCAGCGCCAGGCTCCAGATAACGATCATCAGCCCGCGCGACAGCGGTGAGTTGAGCCCCACCAGCAGAAACGGCGTGTAGGTACCTGCAATGAGAAGGTAGATAGCGCAGTGGTCAAACTTCTTGAGCCACATCTTGGCCCGCTGATGCGGGATCGCGTGATACAGCGTCGAGGCCAGAAACAGCAGGATCATGCTCCCGCCATAGAGGCTGTAGCTGGTAATCGCCATCGCGCTGGCATCGGCGTCTACCGCCTGCACCAGCAATAACACTAAACCGACAATCCCAAACACCAGGCCAATGCCGTGGCTGATGCTGTTGGCTATTTCCTCAGCCAGCGAATATCCCTGTGCGATTAATGGTCTACTCACCATACAAAACTCCGGGAAAACAAAAGATGATTATTCATCGCATCACTATGCTAACTGAGAATGATTCCAGTGAACACCTGTTAGCTAAAATAATTTCACATCAGTGATTTATACCTAAAAATCATAGGTATAAATGAATTTTTCACCTAACATTTGTTCACATTAAAATTTAACCATTAAGAATCAAGAGCATAAAAATGGATCCTGCCGTCTGGCCGCATGTTATGATGGATACATGAGGTCTGAATAAGAGTTATGCCATTGTGAGTATGTTCACCCACTCCGCCATTGCCAGTCTCAATAACCTGGAGATGATGGTCTACAACTATGTCATTAAAAACCGTGACAAAGTCATGTACATGACCATCCGCGAGCTGGCGGATGCGGCGGGTGTCTCGACGACCACTATCCTGCGCTTTTGCCGCAAGCTTAACTGCGAAGGCTACTCGGAGTTTCGCGTGCGCTTTAAGCTCTATCTCGAGCAGAATGAACCCCAGCAGGCGAACTTTGGCGCCAGCGAAATTATCAGCTTCTTTAAAAGCGTAAATAATGAAGAGTTCGACGCGTTATTAGATAATGCGGTCGATATTATTTTATCGTCGGAACGCATTATATTTGTCGGCGCAGGAACGTCAGGCTCGCTGGCAAAATATGGCGCACGTTTCTTTTCTAATATCGGAAAATTCAGTAACCATATTGATGACCCTTATTTCCCGGTCACCAATGACATGGCGAAAAATGCGCTGGCGATTGTGCTCTCCGTCTCGGGTGAGACCGAGGAGATCCTGCGCTTCGCCAGCCAGTTTAGCCTGCATCACTGCAAGGTGCTCTCCATTACCAGCCACGAGCACTCGCGTCTCGCAAAACTGGCGGACTTTAATCTCTCCTGGCACGTTCCCCAGACGCGTATTGCAGGCGTCTACGATATCACCACGCAAATTCCCGTCATCTATATTCTGGAATCTCTCGGCCGTAAGCTGGCGAAGAAACTTGCAGAATAAAACATCCTGTTTTTTTGATGTGACAAATCACATTATGCCCAATTTGTTATATCGTGACATTTAATTTCGCTTTGCTAGACTCGATGCCAATAAGCCATTTATTGAGAATAGCAGCGATGAAAAAATTGACCTTACCAAAAGATTTTTTATGGGGTGGCGCGGTTGCCGCTCACCAGGTTGAAGGCGGCTGGAACAAAGGCGGCAAAGGGCCAAGCATTTGCGACGTATTAACCGGCGGCGCACACGGCGTGCCGCGCGAAATCACGCAGGACGTGGTGCCGGGAAAATACTATCCCAACCATGAAGCGATTGATTTTCACGGCCATTACAAGGAAGACATCAAGCTGTTTGCCGAGATGGGCTTCAAGTGTTTCCGCACCTCGATTGCCTGGACGCGTATCTTCCCGAACGGTGACGAAACGCAGCCAAACGAAGAAGGGCTTAAGTTCTACGACGACATGTTCGATGAGCTGCTGAAATACAACATCGAACCGGTGATCACCCTCTCCCACTTCGAAATGCCGCTGCACCTGGTGAAGGAGTACGGCAGCTGGACCAACCGTAAAGTGGTCGATTTCTTTGTGCGCTTCGCGGAAGTGGTCTTTGAGCGCTACAAAAACAAGGTCAAATACTGGATGACCTTCAACGAAATCAACAACCAGCGTAACTGGCGCGCCCCGCTGTTCGGCTACTGCTGCTCGGGCGTGGTCTATACGGAACATGAAAATCCGGAAGAGACCATGTACCAGGTCCTGCACCACCAGTTTGTGGCCAGCGCCCTGGCGGTGAAAGCCGCGCGCCGCATCAACCCGGAGATGAAAGTCGGCTGCATGCTGGCGATGGTGGCGCTCTATCCGTACTCCTGCAAACCGGAAGACGTGATGTTCGCCCAGGAGTCCATGCGCGAGCGCTACGTCTTTACCGACGTCCAGCTGCGCGGCTACTACCCGTCCTACGTGCTGAACGAATGGGAGCGTCGTGGCTTCTCCATCAAAATGGAAGCGGGTGACGAGCAGATCCTGCGCGAAGGCACCTGCGACTACCTGGGCTTCAGCTACTACATGACCAACGCGGTGAAGGCGGAAGGCGGCACCGGCGATGCCATTTCCGGCTTCGAAGGCAGCGTGCCGAACCCGCACGTGAAGGCGTCCGACTGGGGCTGGCAGATTGACCCGGTGGGCCTGCGCTATTCTCTGTGCGAACTGTACGAGCGTTACCAGAAGCCGCTGTTTATCGTTGAAAACGGCTTCGGTGCCTACGACAAGGTGGAAGAAGACGGCAGCATCAACGATGACTACCGCATCGACTACCTGCGTGCCCACGTGGAGGAGATGATCAAAGCCGTCACCCACGATGGCGTCGATCTGATGGGCTATACGCCATGGGGCTGTATCGACTGCGTGTCGTTCACCACCGGCCAGTACAGCAAGCGCTACGGCTTTATCTACGTGAACAAGCACGACGACGGCACGGGCGACATGTCGCGTTCCCGCAAGAAGAGCTTCGAGTGGTATAAAGGCGTGATTGCCAGCAACGGCGAGGCGCTGTGATTTTTTGCCCGGTGGCACTGCGCTTGCCGGGTCTACACGAACAGTAGGCCCGGTAAGGCGAAGCCGCCACCCGGCTTATTTCCCGCCCGCTAACTCAATAAAACTCCCCGTCACGTACGACGCCTTTTCGCTCAGCAGCCAGACAATCGCCTGGGCGACCTCTTCCGGCTGGCCGCCGCGCTGCATCGGCAGTAACGCTTTCACGCGATCCACTCGCCCCGGTTCTCCGCCGGAAGCATGAATATCGGTATAGATCAGGCCCGGACGGACGCAGTTGACGCGAATGCCCTGCGTCGCCACCTCCAGCGACAGCCCCGTTGTCAGCGAATCCACCGCCCCCTTGGACGCGGCGTAATCCACATATTCCCCCGGTGCGCCCAGGCGGGACGCCGCGGAAGAGACATTCACTATCGCCCCGCCCTTGCCGCCATGTTTGAAGGACATGCGTTTTACCGCTTCCCGGCAGCAGAGGAAGTAGCCCGTGACGTTGGTCGCCAGGACGCGGTTAATGCGCTCGGCGGAGAGATTCTCAATGGTGGATTGCTCAAACAGAATCCCCGCATTATTGACCAGCGCGGTCAGCGGCTCGCCTTCACGATCGAGGCTTTCAAACATCGCCAGCACCTGAGCTTCATCACTGATGTCTGCCCGAACGGCAAAGGCTTTACCGCCCGCCTCAACAATCTGGTTGATCACGTCCGTTGCGGCCTTAATGTTGTGATGATAGTTCACCGCCACGGTGTAGCCTTCGCGGGCCAGCTGCAGCGCAGTGGCCTTCCCTATGCCCCGGCTGGCGCCCGTCACAAGTGCAATGCCCATTTTCTTCTCCCAATAAAAAAGCCGGGTGGCGGCTTCGCCTTACCCGGCCTACGTTACTACATCAGCAATGTTACTGGTATTCGCTCATCGGCACGCAGGAGCAGAACAGGTTACGGTCGCCGTAGACGTCATCGAGACGCTTCACGGTCGGCCAGTATTTGTTCGCCACGCCTGCCGGGAAGACGGCCAGCTCGCGGGAATAGCCGTGGTTCCACTCGGCCACCAGCTCGTGCTGGGTGTGGGGAGCGTTGACCAGCGGGTTATCTTCCAGCGTCCACTCGCCGTCCTGCACGCGGTCAATTTCCATGCGGATGGCCAGCATCGCGTCGATAAAGCGGTCCAGCTCGGCTTTACTTTCGGACTCCGTTGGCTCCACCATCAGCGTGCCCGCAACCGGGAACGACATAGTAGGCGCGTGGAAGCCGTAGTCGATCAGGCGTTTGGCAATATCCAGCTCGCTAATGCCGGTCTGCTCTTTCAGCGGACGAATATCGAGGATGCACTCGTGCGCCACGCGACCGTCGCGGCCGGTATAGAGCACCGGGAAGGCAGACTTCAGGCGGGTCGCAATGTAGTTAGCATTCAGAATTGCCACCCGGCTCGCCTGCTTCAGCCCTTCCGCGCCCATCATGCGGATGTACATCCAGCTGATTGGCAGGATGGAAGCGCTGCCGAACGGTGCCGCAGAGACCGCGCCCTGACGGGTCAGCATGCCTTCGATCTGCACAACGCTGTGGCCTGGGACAAACGGTGCCAGGTGCGCCTTCACGCCGATTGGGCCCATGCCCGGGCCGCCACCGCCGTGCGGGATGCAGAAGGTTTTGTGCAGGTTAAGGTGCGACACGTCCGCGCCGATAAAGCCCGGAGAGGTAATGCCCACCTGCGCGTTCATGTTCGCGCCATCGAGGTATACCTGACCGCCGAACTGGTGCACCACTTCGCACACTTCACGGATGGTCTCTTCGTACACGCCGTGGGTGGACGGATAGGTCACCATGATGCAGGAGAGCTTGTCGCCCGCCTGTTCGGCTTTCGCGCGCAGGTCAGCCAGGTCGATGTTGCCGTTCTTATCGCATGCGACCACCACGACTTCCATGCCCGCCATCTGGGCTGAGGCCGGGTTGGTGCCGTGGGCGGAGCTTGGGATCAGGCAGATATCGCGATGGCCTTCGTTACGGCTTTCGTGATAGTGACGGATCGCCAGCAGGCCGGCATATTCACCCTGCGCGCCGGAGTTCGGCTGCATGCAGAGCGCGTCGTAACCGGTCAGCTTCACCAGCCAGTCGGAAAGCTGGTTAATCATCACGTGATAACCTTCCGCCTGCTCCGGCGGGCAGAACGGGTGCAGCTCGGAGAATTCAGGCCAGGTGATCGGGATCATCTCTGCCGCGGCATTCAGCTTCATGGTGCAGGATCCCAGCGGGATCATCGCCTGGTTCAGCGCCAGATCCTTGCGCTCCAGAGAGTGCATGTAACGCATCATCTCGGTCTCGCTGTGGTAGCGATTGAAGACCGGGTGCGTCAGGATGGCGTCGTTACGCAGCATGCTGTCCTGAATGGAGCGGCTGTCGAGCGCAACTTCTTTGTCGAGCGCATCAATGTCCAGACCGTGCGCGTCACCCAGCAGCACGCTGAACAGGTTCAGAATATCGTTGCGGGTGGTGCTTTCATCCAGCGTAATGCCGACGGCGTTGTGGATGTCGCTGCGCAGGTTGATCTTTGCCGCGTCCGCACGCGCCAGCACGGCGGCTTTGTCCGCCACGTCCACGCACAGGGTATCGAAGTAGTGGGCATGGCGCAGCTTAAGACCATTTTGCTGCAGGCCGCAGGCCAGGATATCGGCCAGGCGGTGAATGCGGCTGGCAATGCGTTTCAGGCCTGCCGGGCCGTGGAATACGGCGTACAGGCTGGCGATGTTTGCCAGCAGAACCTGCGAGGTACAGATGTTGGAGTTCGCTTTCTCGCGGCGGATATGCTGCTCGCGGGTCTGCATCGCCATGCGCAGCGCGGTGTTACCGGCAGCATCTTTGGAGACGCCGATAATACGGCCTGGCATGGAACGTTTGAATTCATCTTTCGCGCCGAAGAACGCCGCGTGCGGGCCGCCGTAGCCCATCGGTACGCCGAAGCGCTGCGCAGAGCCGAATACGATATCCGCGCCCTGTTTGCCCGGGGCCGTCAGCAGCACCAGCGCCATAAAATCGGCGGCAACGCTGACAACCACCTTGCGGGATTTCAGCTCGGCAATCAGCGCGCCGTAGTCGTGCACTTCGCCGGTGGTGCCCACCTGCTGCAGCAGCACGCCGAAGACGTCCTGGTGATCCAGCACTTTGTCAGCGTCATCGACGATCACGTCAAAGCCGAAGGTTTCCGCACGGGTGCGCACCACGTCCAGCGTCTGCGGATGCACGTCCGCCGCCACGAAGAAGCGGTTGGCATTTTTCAGCTTGCTCACGCGCTTCGCCATCGCCATCGCTTCGGCGGCGGCGGTCGCTTCATCCAGCAGAGACGCGGAGGCGATATCCATACCGGTCAGATCCAGCGTTACCTGCTGGAAGTTCAGCAGCGCTTCCAGACGACCCTGGGACACTTCTGGCTGATACGGCGTATAGGCGGTGTACCAGCCCGGGTTTTCCAGCATGTTGCGCAGGATCACCGGCGGCAACTGCACGTTGGTGTAGCCCATGCCAATGTAAGACTTATAGCGCTTGTTCAGGCCGGCGATAGCCTTCAGCTCCGCCAGCGCGGCGAACTCCGTGGTGGCTTCCCCCACCTGAGGCGGCGTGGCAAGCTGGATGTCTTTTGGCACAATCTGGCCGATCAATGCGTTTAATGAATCCGCGCCAACCGTCTTCAGCATCTCCTGCTGTTGCTGAGCATCCGGCCCAATGTGACGTTCAATGAAGGCGCCACGGTTTTCAAGCTGGCTTAAAGTCTGTGTCATGAGCGATGGTTCCTGAAACGTGCAGTGAATCGTAGTTATCTGTAACGCTGTTGCCCGGTGGCGCTAACGCTTACCGGGCCTACGTTGATCTCCAGGCCGGATAAGCGCAGCGCCATCCGGCACAACGTTATTCGTCTTCCAGTAGTGCTTCGTATGCGGTCGCATCCAGCAGCGCGGCAACCTGGGATTCGTCGCTGGCTTTGATCTTGAAGATCCAGCCGCCTTCATAAGGCTCGCTGTTGACCAGCTCAGGGGAGTCGCTCAGCGCGTCGTTGACCGCAACAATCTCACCGCTTACCGGTGCGTAGATGTCTGATGCCGCTTTTACGGACTCCGCCACGGCGCAGTCGTCGCCCGCGCTCACGGTCGTGCCCACGTCAGGCAGGTCAACAAACACCATGTCGCCCAGCAGCTCCTGCGCGTGCTCGGTGATCCCGACGGTGTAAGTGCCGTCCGCCTCTTTACGCAGCCACTCGTGTTCTTTGCTGTATTTCAGTTCTGCTGGCACATTGCTCATTGAAGTTCTCCTGATAAAAATAGTTAGGCGACCGGCTTACCGGCGCGAACAAAAATCGGTTTGGTTACGTTGACCGGCATTTCGCGGTTGCGGATTTGCACCACCGCCGTTTCGCCAATGCCCGCCGGCACGCGTGCCAGTGCAATACTGTAGCCCAGCGTCGGTGAGAAGGTTCCGCTGGTGATCACGCCTTCGCGAGGATTGCCGTCAGCATCGGTAAAACGTACAGGCAGCTCGCCGCGCAGCACGCCTTTTTCCTTCATCACCAGGCCAACCAGCTGTTCAGTGCCCTTCTCGCGCTGCATCTCCAGCGCTTCACGGCCAATAAAGTCACGGTCAGCCGGTTCCCACGCGATGGTCCAGCCCATGTTGGCGGCCAGCGGAGAGACGCCTTCGTCCATCTCCTGACCGTAGAGGTTCATGCCCGCTTCCAGACGCAGCGTATCGCGCGCGCCCAGGCCCGCAGGCTTCACGCCCGCCTCCACCAGCGCACGCCAGAAATCAGCGGCCTTTTCGTTCGGCATCGCAATTTCGTAGCCCGCTTCACCGGTGTAGCCGGTGGTGGCGATAAACAGATCCCCCGCCTGCACGCCGAAGAACGGCTTCATGCCTTCGGTGGCTTTACGTTGCTCATCGTTGAACAGAGACGCGGCTTTCGCCTGCGCGTTAGGCCCCTGCACGGCGATCAGCGACAGGTCATCACGGACGGTGATGTCGATGGCATACGGTTCGGCGTGTTGGGTGATCCAGGAGAGGTCTTTTTCGCGGGTGGCGGAGTTTACAACGAGGCGGAAGAAATCTTCGGTGAAGTAGTAGACGATAAGGTCATCAATCACGCCGCCCGAGGCATTCAGCATGCCGGTATAGAGCGCTTTACCCGGCGTCTTCAGTTTGGCGACGTCGTTTGCCAGCAGATAACGCAAAAACTCCCGGGTGCGGCTACCGCGCAGATCGACAATCGTCATGTGGGACACGTCGAACATACCGGCATCGGTGCGCACCGCGTGGTGCTCATCAATCTGCGAGCCGTAGTGCAGCGGCATCATCCAGCCGTGGAAGTCCACCATGCGGGCGCCGCACAACACGTGTTGTTCGTACAAAGGAGTCTGTTGAGCCATCTTGTCCTCGTTGAAAAATTCACCGTGAAACCCGGTATCGGCCCCGCGTTCGGGCACCGACGCAAACGTTCTCTTTTACCTGAACTTACCACCGAAAACGGCGGTTAACCATAAGGCAAAACAGGTCATCACATTAGCTTATGACCAAAAAACGCTGAAAAGCCTACAGAGTTATCCACTGGAAAAATGCGATTAACCCCGCACAAAATTAACAATGATCTAACAGGATTTAGCACATGGTGATATTTCGTGCGGAAAAACGGGCCGAATTTCCGTAACGAGAAAAACACGACATTAGATTATCTAATGCGAAAAATGACGTGAAATTAGAATATTTCAAACGAGGGAATTTCCCCGGCGCAGAGGCCGGGAAAAGAAAGTGTGACAGGGGTCTACATTAACGCAGCCAGTCCGGGAGGTCGTTCAGACCCATCGCCTGACGGAGGAGTTGGGGTTTAACACCCGGAAGGGTGTCAGCAAGCTTAAGGCCGATGTCGCGCAGCAATTTCTTCGCCGGATTTGACCCGGCAAACAGCTCGCGGAAGCCCTGCATACCCGCCAGCATCATTGCCGCGCTGTGCTTGCGGCTGCGCTCGTAGCGACGCAGGTAGAGATGCTGGCCGATATCTTTGCCTTCACGATGCAGGCGACGCAGCTCTTCTACCAGCTCCGCCGCGTCCATAAAACCAAGGTTGACGCCCTGCCCGGCCAGCGGATGGATGGTATGCGCCGCATCGCCCACCAGCGCCAGACGGTGCGCCGCAAACTGGCGCGCGTAGCGGCCGGTTAACGGGAACACCTGACGCTCGCTTTCAAGCGTGCACAGGCCAAGGCGGTTATCAAAGGCCACGCACAGCGCCTGGTTAAAGGCCTCCGGCGTCGCCTCATGCATCTGCTGGGCTTTTTCCGGCACCAGGGACCAGACAATTGAGCACAGGTGCGGATCGGCAAGCGGCAGGAACGCCAGTATGCCATCGTTGTGGAAAATCTGGCGCGCGACGCCGCCGTGCGGCTCTTCGGTACGGATCGTCGCGACCAGAGCATGATGGCGGTAATCCCAGTACGTCAGCGGGATATCGGCTTTATTACGCAGCCAGGAGTTGGCACCGTCAGCACCGACCACCAGACGCGCGGTCAGCATGTCGCCACTCTGCAGGGTGATAAACGCCTCGTTTTCGCCCCACGCCACCTGCTGGATCTGCGCAGGCGCAATCAGCGTCACGTCGCTGCACTGCTGTGCTTTCTGCCACAGCGCGTGGTGGATCACCGCGTTTTCAACGATGTGCCCCAGATGGCTATAGCCCATGCTTTCATCATCAAAAGCAATATGACCAAAGCTGTCTTTATCCCACACTTCCATGCCGTGATAGCAGCTGGCACGGTGTGCCACAATATCTGACCAGACGCCAAGGTGCGTCAGCAGCTTTTCGCTGGCCGCATTGATCGCCGAGACGCGGAGTTCCGGCGGCGCATCCGGTGCAACGGGCTGAGGCTGCTTTTGCTCCAGCACCGCCACGCGCAGGCCGCTGCCCTGTAACCCGCAGGCCAATGCCAGTCCAACCATTCCGCCGCCAACGATGGCGACATCAACATTTTGCACGGTGATAACTCCTTAACGCGCGACCCAACCCAGGGTCCGCTGCGCCAGCACGTCACGTGCCGGAATGAATAATTCCATCGCCATCAGCCCAAGGTTGCGACCCGCAACCAGCGGTGCCCAGCGATTGGCAAAAAGATGAACCAGACCATCGGTCACACCGATGGTGGCCTCTTTATCCGCCTGTCGGCGCTTCTGGTAATGACTCAGCACCGAATAGGCCCCACAGTCTTTTTGCTCGCCCCACGCCTGCGCCAGAGATTCGGCCAGGCTCATGACATCGCGTAAGCCAAGGTTGAAACCTTGCCCCGCGATGGGGTGCAGCGTCTGCGCAGCGTTACCGACAAGCGCCAGACGATGGGAGACAGACTGAGACGCCGTGGTCAGCGAAAGCGGGTAGACCGTCCGCTTGCCGGCATGGGTAATACGCCCCAGCCGCCAGCCAAAGGCTTTCTGCAGCTCGGTACAAAAACGTTCGTCGGACCAGGCCTTAACCTCTTCCGCCTTATCCTGCGGGTGACACCAGACCAGGGAACAGCGCCCGTCCGACATCGGCAGCATCGCCAGCGGGCCATGCTGCGTAAAGCGCTCAAAGGCCCTGCCGTTGTGGTCAGCTGCGGTAGCGACGTTCGCAATGACCGCCACCTGCCCGTAAGGCTGCTGGCGCCACTCCACGCCACACTGGGTGCCGAGCGACGAGCGCGAACCGTCCGCAGCGACCAGAAGCTGGCCTTCAAGGACGGTGCCGCTTTCCAGGGTCACGCTGACCGACGCGTCACTCCGGCTCACGCTGGCCACGCGCGCGGGACAATGCAGCGTGACGCCCGGCGCGTCCTGGAGCAGGCGGAACAGACGCAATCCGACGTCGTGCAGCTCAACAACCTGACCCAGGGCATCAATACGGTAATCCTGCGCCTCCAGCGTGACAAAGCCTGCATGTCCGCGATCGCTGACGTGCACGGTCCCGATCGCCGTGGCGCGGTCGGCTATCGCCTGCCAGATACCAATGCGCGCAAGCTGCTGGCAGGTGCCCTGCGCCAGCGCAATGGCGCGGGCATCAAAACCAGGGTGGTTTGACGCCTCTGGCGCAACGGCTTCTACCAGGTGCACCGGAAGCTGGCCCTGCGTCATATGCGAAATGGCCAGCGCCAGCGTGGCCCCGGTCATGCCGCCGCCCACGATAATCACGCTCATGCGCGTGCCGCTGCCATCAGCGCCTCGATATCGTCAGCGTTTTTCACGACGCTGGCGGTCAGGTTTTCGTTACCGGTTTCGGTAATCACGATATCGTCTTCAATACGAATGCCAATCCCGCGGTATTCTTCTGGCACGTCGGCATCCGGCGCGATGTAGAGACCCGGCTCCACGGTTAACACCATGCCCGGCTCCAGCACGCGCGAACGGTCGGTGCCGTATGCGCCAACGTCATGCACGTCCAGCCCCAGCCAGTGGCTCAGGCCGTGCATGAAATACGGTCGATGCGCATTTTCAGCAATCAGGGTGTCGACATCCCCTTTCAGGATCCCGAGCCTGACCAGACCGGTAATCATGATGCGCACCACTTCGCCGGTCACTTCCTGCATGGAAGTCCCCGGACGATACAGTTTGAGCGCTGTCTCAAGGGATTCGAGAACAATGTCGTAAATCGCGCGCTGTGCCGGCGAGAATTTGCCGTTCACCGGGAAGGTACGGGTGATGTCCCCCGCATAGCCCTGATATTCGCAACCGGCGTCAATCAGCACCAGATCGCCGTCGCGCAGCGCACTTTCGTTTTCGGTGTAGTGCAGAATGCAGCCGTTTTCCCCGCCGCCGACAATGGTGTTGTAGGAGGGATAGCGCGCGCCGTGGCGGTTAAATTCGAGGTGAATTTCGCCCTCCAGCTGGTATTCGAACAGCCCGGGACGGCATTTCTCCATGGCGCGGGTGTGTGCCAGCGCGCTGATTTCGCCCGCGCGGCGCATCACATTTAGCTCTTCCTCAGACTTGAACAGGCGCATCTCATGCACCACCGGACGCCAGTCCGTCAGCGTGGCCGGTGCGGACAGGTTCTGGCGCGAGCCTTTGCGCAGCTTATCCAGCGCCGTGAAGACAATCTCATCGGCGTAGGCATATTCGCCCTGCGCGTGATAGAGCACGTCGAGGCCGTTAAGCAGCTGGTAGAGTTGCTGGTTGATTTCGCTAAACGCCAGCGCCCGGTCAACGCCCAGCGTCGCCGGCGCGGCCTCCTGGCCCAGGCGGCGGCCAAACCAGATTTCGGCCGTCAGGTCGCGCACGCGGTTGAATATCACGCTGTGGTTGTGGGTGTCATTGCTTTTAATCAGCACCAGTACCGCTTCCGGCTCGTTAAAGCCGGTGAAGTACCAGAAATCGCTGCTCTGGCGATAGGGATATTCGCTGTCAGCGCTGCGCGTCACTTCAGGCGCAGCAAAAATTAGCGCGGCGCTGCCCGGCTGCATTTTCGCCAGCAGCGCCTGACGGCGGCGCGAATACTCTTGACTCGAGATAACCATGACACCCTCCTGTGCGTTATTTTTCTTAATGTAAGGTTGGCTTACGAACTTCCGGTGCGGTCGGCTGTGAGCGCGTAAAGTTGTCGTGGCACAGCAGTGCCGCCACGCGCACGTACTCGATGATCTCTTCGAGAGACATTTCCAGCTCTTCCTGGTCTTCGTCTTCATCGTAGCCAAGCTGGGCAATGTTGCGCAGGTCGTCGATCGCCTCACCCGCTTCGCCGGTCACTTTATCCAGTTTAGGCTGCGTGACGCCCAGCCCCAGCAGATAGTGGTTTACCCAGCCGGCCAGCGCATCGGCGCGATCGAACACGCTGACGTCGTCGCCGTCAGGCAGATAAAGCTGAAAAAGGAAGCCATCGTCTTCCAGCGAATCGCTGATGGCGGCGTGCATTTTACGCAGCGCTTCCGCCAGCTCGTGACCAAACGCCAGCCCTTCATTCGTGAGGTCGTGGATCAGCGGCTGCCAGGAGCTGTCGCTGTTTCCGCCGCACAGCATGCCACTGATCAGACCGTGCATTTCGGCAGGGGTTAAACCGACTCCCTGCTGGTTCAGTAACTGGTTTAAATCCTTGTAACCAGGCATTTCGTTCTGTATAGACATGCGCATTCGTCATCATTGGGGGGAAGTTTCATGATATGCTACCACTTTGGACCCTGGTGATACCAGAAAAGGGCTTGTATCTTCACATCAGGGTAGCTATAGTGTCGCCCCTTCGCAGCCCCCGGGGCAGTAAGCGAAGGCAGCGCAGTCAATCAGCAGGAAGGTGGCATGTCTGCACAACCCGTCGATCTCCAGATTTTTGGCCGTTCACTGCGAGTGAATTGTCCGCCTGAACAAAGGGATGCTTTGAATCAGGCTGCGGACGATTTGAATCAGCGGTTGCAAGATCTAAAAGAACGCACTAGAGTCACAAATACTGAGCAGCTGGTTTTCATCGCCGCGTTGAACATCAGCTATGAACTGACTCAGGAAAAAGCGAAGACCCGCGACTACGCGGCAAGCATGGAGCAGCGCATAAAAATGCTCCAGCAGACCATAGAACAAGCATTGCTTGATCAAGGTCGCAATCCCGAAAGACCGGGACCCAAGTTTGAATAACACTTCTCAGTTGACTATGGTAGAGTAACTGTGAAGACAAAATTTCTCTGAGATGTTCGCAAGCGGGCCAGTCCCCTGAGCCGATATTTCATACCACAAGAATGTGGCGCTCCATGGTTGGTGAGCATGCTCGGTCCGTCCGAGAAGCCTTAAAACTATGACGACACATTCACCTTGAACCAAGGGTTCAAGGGTTACAGCCTGCGGCGGCATCTCGGAGATTCCCTCTCTTTTCTTCTACCGACTACCATGACTCAATTCCCTGAAGTTTCAGCTTCACGCCAGGACATTCGTCAGCTCATTCGTCAACGCCGTCGTGCGTTAACCCCAGAACAGCAAGCGCATTTTGCCCAGCAGGCCGCCGCCCGTATGATGGCGTATCCCCCTGTCGTGATGGCGCGCACGGTTGCCCTGTTTCTGTCGTTTGACGGCGAACTGGACACCCAACCGCTGATAGAGCAGCTCTGGCGCGCCGGGAAGAAGGTATACCTGCCGGTGCTGCACCCGTTCAGCGAAGGCAATCTGCTTTTTTTGCACTATCACCCGCACAGCGAGCTGGTGGTGAATCGTCTGAAAATCACCGAGCCGAAACTCGATGTGCGCGACGTGCTGCCGCTGTCACAGCTGGATGTGCTGATTACGCCGCTGGTGGCGTTTGATGAGCAGGGACAGCGCCTGGGAATGGGCGGTGGTTTTTACGACAGAACGCTACAAAACTGGCAGCAGTATGGGTTGCAGCCGGTAGGCTACGCGCATGATTGCCAGGGCGTGGAGGCGTTGCCGGTGGAGAAATGGGATGTGCCGTTACCGGCGGTGGTGACGCCCAGCAAAATCTGGGTCTGGTAGGATAAAGCCGGGTGGCGGCTGCGCCTTACCCGGCCTACGTAAATCCTCAAACATTGTAGGTCGGGTAAGCGTAAGCCCCCCCCGACACCACAGACCGCACCATCAGTAAAGCAGACGCGCGCGAATCGTCCCCGGAATGGCCTTCATGCTCAGCAACGCTTTCTCGGCCACATCGTCATCCGCTTCGATATCAATGACCACATAGCCCATCTGCGAGTTGGTCTGCAGATACTGCGCGGCGATGTTGACGCTCTGCTCAGCAAAGATCTGGTTAATGGCAGTCAGCACGCCTGGACGGTTTTCGTGAATATGCAGCAGACGACGACCGCCGTGCAGCGGCAGAGACACTTCCGGGAAGTTCACCGCAGAGAGCGTAGAACCGTTGTCGGAGTATTTGCTCAGCTTACCTGCCACTTCCAGACCGATATTCTCCTGCGCTTCCTGCGTAGACCCACCGATGTGTGGCGTCAGGATCACGTTGTCGAACTCGCACAGCGGAGAGGTGAACGGATCGCTGTTGGTGGCGGGCTCCGTTGGGAAAACGTCGATGGCCGCCCCTGCCAGATGCTTACGCTTCAGCGCATCGCACAGCGCAGGGATATCGACCACCGTGCCGCGCGCGGCGTTAATCAGCAGTGAGCCCGGCTTCATCAGCGCCAGCTCTTCTGCGCCCATCATGTTTTTGGTGGAGGCATTTTCCGGCACGTGCAGGCTTACCACGTCACTCATGTTCAGCAGGTCAGACAGGTGTTGAACCTGGGTGGCATTGCCTAAAGGCAGCTTGCTTTCGATATCGTAAAAATAGACATGCATACCGAGAGATTCCGCCAGAATCCCCAGCTGGGTACCGATGTGACCATAGCCGATGATACCCAGTTTTTTCCCACGGGCTTCGTAGGAGCCCGCAGCCAGTTTGTTCCAGACGCCGCGGTGTGCTTTAGCGTTAGCCTCCGGAATGCCGCGCAGGAGCAGCAGCAGTTCGCCAATCACCAGCTCCGCCACGGAACGGGTGTTAGAGAACGGGGCGTTGAAGACAGGAATACCGCGTTTCGCAGCAGCATTCAGGTCAACCTGGTTGGTACCGATGCAGAAGCAGCCGATAGCCACCAGCTTTTCCGCCGCGGCAATCACATCTTCAGTCAGGTGAGTACGGGATCGCAGGCCAATGAAGTGGGCATCACGGATGGACGCTTTCAGCTCTTCGGTATCAAGCGCGCCTTTGTGAAATTCGATGTTGGTGTAACCTGCCGCACGAAGGCTATCGATTGCTTTTTGATGCACGCCCTCGACCAGCAGGAATTTAATCTTGTCTTTCTCCAGTGATACCTTTGCCATTTACCCGACCCTGTTTTTGTCTGAACTGATGTTGTGCTGGATATAAATCCGCTGTAGCCAACATATCAAAAAAAACTATTGCAGCAATATGAACGTTTGCGTCAGTACGCTGAAGGAAAGTCATACAGCGCAAAATGGCAGAGGAAAATGCTATGGAAATTTACAAACGCGGAAGGATCGGCAAAAGAGGCATAAAAACGTGACACAAGTCACCGAATTTAGCGTTTCAAAAATTTTTTAGCGGGGGGAGGACTCCCCCCGTCAGATCATTTTACGATGGTTTTCACGCCGTCAGCGGTGCCGATCAGCGCCACATCCGCGCCACGGTTGGCGAATAGCCCTACGGTCACTACGCCTGGAATGCCGTTGATGGCGTTTTCCAGCGCAATCGCGTCAAGAATTTCCAGACCGTGAACGTCGAGGATCACGTTGCCGTTGTCGGTCACTACGCCCTGACGATATTCCGGACGACCGCCCAGCTTGACCAGCTGACGGGCAACCGCGCTGCGGGCCATCGGGATCACTTCAACCGGCAGCGGGAAATTCCCCAGAATGTCCACCTGCTTGGAGGCGTCGGCGATGCAGATAAACTTGTCCGCAACGGAGGCGATGATTTTTTCGCGCGTCAGCGCCGCGCCGCCGCCTTTGATCATCTGCATGTGGCCGTTGATTTCATCCGCGCCATCAACGTAAATCCCCAGACGATCCACTTCGTTAAGATCGAAAACGGTAATGCCGAGGCTTTTCAGCTTTTCCGTGGAAGCATCAGAGCTGGAAACCGCGCCCTCGATCTGCCCCTTCATCGTGCCCAGCGCATCGATAAAGTGTGCCGCGGTTGATCCCGTACCGACACCGACAATGGTACCCGGCTGTACGTACTGGAGAGCGGCCCATCCTACTGCTTTTTTCAGTTCATCCTGCGTCATGATCGTTTTGCCTGTGGTGTGAAAACTCAGGGCGCATTATAGAACACGTCGAATGGAATTCGTCTGCCACAAAGGGAAAATTGTGTCATAGTGCAGAATAAGCAAAATTAAGGAGCCAGCCAGAGCAATGAAACGTCCGGACTACAGAACACTACAGGCACTTGATGCAGTTATTCGTGAACGAGGCTTTGAGCGCGCGGCGCAAAAGCTTTGCATCACGCAGTCCGCCGTCTCTCAGCGTATCAAACAGCTTGAAAACATGTTCGGCCAGCCGCTGCTGGTGCGTACCGTGCCGCCACGTCCAACAGAGCAAGGGCAAAAGCTCCTCGCTCTGCTGCGTCAGGTTGAACTGCTGGAAGACGAGTGGCTGGGTGACGAACAAACGGGCTCTACGCCGCTGCTGCTCTCTCTGGCGGTCAACGCCGACAGTCTGGCAACCTGGCTGCTGCCGGCCCTGGCGCCGGTCCTCGCGGACTCCCCTATCCGCCTGAATTTGCAGGTTGAAGACGAAACCCGCACCCAGGAACGCCTGCGTCGCGGTGAAGTGGTTGGGGCGGTCAGTATTCAGCCTCAGGCGCTGCCAAGCTGCCTTGTCGATCAGTTAGGCGCCCTGGACTACCTGTTTGTGGGTTCAAAAGCCTTTGCGGAACGCTACTTCCCCAACGGCGTCACCCGCGCGGCGCTGCTGAAAGCCCCTGCCGTGGCCTTCGACCATCTGGACGATATGCATCAGGCGTTCCTGCAGCAAAACTTCGACCTGCCGCCGGGCAGCGTGCCGTGCCATATCGTGAACTCGTCAGAAGCCTTCGTGCAGCTTGCACGCCAGGGCACGACCTGCTGCATGATCCCGCACCTGCAGATTGAGAAAGAGTTGAAAAGCGGTGAGCTGATTGACTTAACGCCGGGGCTGTATCAGCGTCGGATGCTCTACTGGCACCGTTTTGCGCCGGAAAGCCGCATGATGCGCAACGTCACTGACGCGCTGCTGGCGTACGGGCATAAGGTATTGAGACAGGATTAAAAAGAAAAGCCGGGTGGCGGCCACGCCTTACCCGGCCTACAGATTACTGAGCCGGTTTCGGCTGTGCTGCAACAGGTTCAAGCTGGAACACCACATCCACCTGATCGTCGAACTGGATCGTCGGCTGCTCGTAAGTTTCCTGAGCGGATACCGGCGCTGCGTCAGCCTTCATCATACGAACCATCGGGCTTGGCTGGTAGTTAGAGACGTGGTAACGCACGCTGTAAACCGGACCGAGCTTGCTCTTAAAGCCAGAAGCCAGCTGTTCCGCCTGGTGAATGGCATCATCAATCGCCGCTTTACGCGCTTCGTCTTTGTATTTCTCCGGTTGCGCAACGCCCAGCGACACGGAACGGATCTCGTTCAGGCCCGCCTTCAGCGCACCGTCCAGCAGCGAGTTAAGCTTATCCAGCTGACGCACGGTCACTTCAACGGTACGCACCGCACGGTAGCCTTTCAGGATGCTTTTGCCATTCTGGTAGTCGTAATCGGGTTGAGTACGCAGGTTCGCAGAGTTGATATCTTTTTTACCGACACCGTTCTGCTCGAGGAAAGAGAGGTATTGCGCAACGCGATCGTCAGCCTGCTTCTTGGCCGTCGCTGCATCTTTCGCCGCCACATTCACCTCAATTGCCAGGGTTGCAACATCGGGTACCGCGTCCACGCTTGCGGTGCCTGACGTGACGATGTGCGGGCCATCCGGCAATTCGCTTGCCTGCACCGACACCGCACCGAAACTCACTAATGCCGCCAGGGCCATCACTTTAAACTTCACTGTCATTCCTCCATGTTGCGAAGAGTGCCCCAATAACAGGGCGCATGCCAGCAAGCTTAGCGGGTCTTATTCAGTTGTCCATAAGACAAGGATTAGTTGAACAATTCCTGGACATGATGAATCCCCTCTTTCGCCAGCTGGAAAGCGATAAACCACATCACCAGGCCGACCAGGGTATTAATGATGCGCTGGGCTTTGGCCGTACGCAGGCGGGGCGCCAGCCATGCCGCCAGAATGGCGAGACCGAAGAACCACAGGAAAGAGGCGCTGACCGTACCGAGCGCAAACCAGCGTTTCGGCTCAACGTCCAGTTGACCGCCCAGGCTGCCCAGCACGACGAAGGTGTCGAGATACACATGCGGGTTAAGCCAGGTCACCGCCAGCATGGTGACGATAATCTTCCAGCGCCCCTGCTTCATGACCTCCGCGCTCGCCAGTTCGAGGTTACTGCTCATCGCCGTTTTCAGCGCGCCGAATCCGTACCAGAGCAGAAACGCCACGCCGCCCCAGGTGACCAACGCCAGCAGCCACGGAGACTGCATCAGCAGCGCGCTGCCGCCAAAAATCCCGGCACAGATCAGCAGCAAATCACTTACCGCGCACAGCAGGGCAATCATCAGATGGTACTGGCGGCGGATGCCCTGATTCATCACGAACGCATTTTGCGGGCCGAGGGGAAGGATCATGGCTGCACCTAAGGCAAGCCCTTGAAAATAATAAGATAGCATGATGATTTTCTCGCAGAGTTGTTCTGGAAGCTGACTATACTGCGCGAATCACATTAGATGAAATGGATAATATTAATTGGGTATTAGCGGAGCTTATGAAGGTAAAGCCCGGTGGCGCTAGCGCTTACCGGGCCTACAACGTCGGGGGATTACTCGGCGGCTTTCTCGCGTTTAAGATTCACGTCCATCTGCGGATACGGGAAACTGATGCCGTTGGCGTCGAAGTCGCGCTTAATGCGTTCCAGCACGTCCCAGTATACGTTTTGCAGATCGCTGCTTTTGCTCCAGATACGCACCACAAAGTTAATGGAGGAAGCGCCGAGTTCATTCAGGCGAACCGTCTGCTCTTTGTCTTTCAGAATGCGATCGTCAGAAGCAATGATGTTGGTAATCAGCGACTTCACCTGATCGATATCGGAGTCGTATGCCACGCTGATAATCAGTTCGTTACGACGCACCGGCTCACGGGAGAAGTTGATAATGTTGCCCGCGATAATTTTCCCGTTCGGCACGACCACGATGCGGCCATCGACGGTACGCATAGTCGTTGAGAAAATCTGTACCTGCAGCACGGTTCCGGCAATGCCGCCAAGGTCAACGTATTCGCCGGAGCGGAACGGACGGAAGGTCACCAGCAGCACGCCTGCCGCCAGGTTTGAAAGCGAGCCCTGCAGTGCCAGACCAATGGCCAGACCGGCGGCGCCGAGAACGGCAATGACGGAGGCGGTTTGCACCCCCACACGGCCCAGCGCGGCAATCAGCGTGAAGGCGATAATGCCGTAGCGCACCAGTGCGGAGAGGAAGTCTGCCACCGTGGCGTCAATGTGACGGGCCAGCATTACGCGGTTAACCGTATTCGAGACAATACGCGCCACGATCATCCCGACGATGATGATGGCAATCGCCGCGACGATGTTCACGGCATAGCTCAGCAGCAGGGCCTGGTTGCGCACCAGCCAGTTACCGGCGTTATTGATGCTGTCTACAACATCGAGTTGTTCCATTTATTCTTCCTTTTGTTAAACCAAAACACAAAATCCATCCCCCATGGAGACAGGCAGGTCAGTAAAGGGTAAACAAAAAGCACCGGCTTTGCCAAACAGATCACAAAAACAGGGCTGGCAGGGTATTGAAAAAGCATAAAAAAAGGCCCGCATTTGCGGGCCTTCTGATGCTGTTAGCAGCTCAAATTACAGAACGTCGATCGCGTTCAGTTCTTTGAAAGCCTGCTCCAGACGGGTCACCATGGACGTCTGCGCTGCGCGCAGCCATACGCGTGGATCGTAGTATTTCTTGTTCGGCTGGTCTTCGCCTTTCGGGTTGCCCAGCTGGCCCTGCAGGTAAGCTTCGTTCGCTTTGTAGTACTGCAGGATACCGTCCCAGGTTGCCCACTGGGTGTCGGTGTCGATGTTCATTTTCACAACGCCGTAGCTTACGGAGTCTTTGATTTCCTGAGCAGAAGAACCGGAACCGCCGTGGAAGACGAAGTTCAGGCTGTTGTGCGGCAGGTTGTGTTTCTTGGAAACGTATTCCTGAGAATCACGCAGGATGGTTGGGGTCAGAACTACGTTACCTGGTTTGTAAACGCCGTGTACGTTACCGAAGGACGCTGCAATGGTGAAGCGTGGGCTGATTTTGCTCAGCTCGGTGTAAGCGTAATCAACGTCTTCTGGCTGGGTGTAAAGTGCAGAAGCGTCCATGTGGCTGTTGTCCACGCCATCTTCTTCACCGCCGGTGCAACCCAGTTCGATTTCCAGGGTCATGTCCATTTTGGCCATGCGCGCAAGGTACTTAGAGCAGATTTCGATGTTTTCGTGCAGTGACTCTTCAGACAGGTCGATCATGTGAGAAGAGAACAGTGGCTTACCGGTTGCCGCGAAGTGTTTTTCACCCGCGTCCAGCAGACCGTCGATCCACGGCAGCAGTTTCTTCGCGCAGTGGTCAGTGTGCAGGATAACTGGAACACCGTAGTGTTCAGCCATCTGGTGAACGTGGTGCGCACCAGAGATAGCGCCCAGGATTGCAGCACCCTGAGGAATGTCAGTTTTCACGCCTTTACCTGCGATGAACGCAGCGCCGCCGTTAGAGAACTGAACGATAACTGGAGCTTTAACTTTAGCAGCAGTTTCCAGTACGGCGTTGATGGAGTCGGTACCCACGCAGTTAACTGCTGGCAGAGCGAAGTTGTTTTCTTTAGCTACCTGGAACACTTTCTGTACGTCATCACCAGTGATAACGCCAGGTTTTACGAAATCAAAAATTTTAGACATGTTGCTTAGTCCTGTATCTTCGGCCGTTAGAAAAGGTGCGAGCTCTTAAAAGCGCGCTGAAAATTGGGCAGGTTTCCCTGCCCTTGAATGGCTTACTTCTTAGCGCGCTCTTCGAGCATTGCTACTGCTGGCAGTACTTTGCCTTCCACGAATTCGAGGAATGCGCCGCCACCAGTGGAGATGTAGGAGATCTTGTCAGCGATACCGAACAGGTCGATTGCTGCCAGGGTGTCACCACCGCCTGCGATAGAGAACGCTTCGCTGTCTGCGATTGCGTTAGCCACGATTTCAGTCCCTTTGCGGAAGTTCGGGAATTCGAACACGCCAACAGGACCGTTCCACAGGATAGTTTTTGCGTTTTTGAGGATTTCAGCCAGTTTCTGTGCAGAAACGTCGCCCAGGTCCAGAATCTGCTCTTCGTCTTTGATGTCGTTTACAGATTTCAGGGTCGCGGTTGCGGTTTCGGAGAACTCGGTCGCGACGCGCACGTCAGTTGGAACCGGGATATCACAGGTACCCAGCAGGCGTTTGGCTTCGTCAACCAGGTCTGCTTCGTACAGGGATTTACCGACGTTGTGGCCCTGAGCGGCAACGAAGGTGTTCGCGATACCACCGCCAACGATCAGCTGGTCAGCGATTTTAGACAGAGAATCCAGAACGGTCAGTTTGGTAGAAACTTTAGAACCACCAACGATAGCGACCATCGGACGAGCAGGCTCTTTCAGTGCTTTACCCAGCGCTTCCAGTTCGTCAGCCAGCAGAGGACCGGCACACGCTACGTCTGCGAATTTACCGATACCATGGGTAGACGCCTGAGCACGGTGAGCCGTACCGAATGCATCCATCACGAATACGTCGCACAGTGCAGCGTATTTTTTAGACAGGGTTTCGTCGTCTTTCTTCTCGCCTTTGTTGAAGCGAACGTTTTCCAGCACAACCAGTTCACCGGCTGCAACGTCAACGCCGTCCAGGTAATCTTTCACCAGGCGAACCGGGTTGGACAGTTTGTCTTTCAGGTAATTAACCACTGGCAGCAGAGAGAACTCTTCGTTGTACTCGCCTTCAGTTGGACGACCCAGGTGGGAGGTGACCATCACTTTCGCGCCCTGCTTCAGAGCCAGCTCGATGGTTGGCAGAGATGCACGGATACGCGCGTCGCTGGTCACTTTGCCATCTTTAACCGGTACGTTCAGATCGGCACGGATGAAAACGCGTTTACCAGCCAGATCCAGATCGGTCATCTTAATTACAGACATGGTGAATCCTCTCGTTGATTCTTAAAGTTTTGCAGACGCACGATGCGCCTTACCTGAAACCTTGAGCAGCCATTGCTAACGTGGTGTCGAGCATTCGGTTAGCAAAGCCCCATTCGTTATCACACCAGACCAGCGTCTTGATAAGGTGTGCGCCACTGACCCTCGTTTGCGTGCCATCGACGATGGCGCTGTGCGGGTCGTGGTTAAAATCTACTGAGACCAACGGTAATTCCGTATAGTCAACTATACCATGAAATGCCCCCTGTGCCGCTTTTTGCAGCAACAGGTTGACTTCACAGGCTTTTACCGGTTTTTTCACCGTCACGCTAAGGTCGATCGCGGTGACGTTGATCGTCGGGACGCGCACGGCAATCGCCTCAAAACGATCGTTGAACTGCGGAAAAATTCGGGTAATCCCAGCAGCCAGCTTTGTATCCACCGGAATGATTGACTGGCTCGCTGCACGCGTGCGCCGTAAATCCGGGTGGTAAGCGTCAATGACCTGTTGATCGTGCATGGCGGAGTGAATCGTGGTCACGGTGCCGGACTCAATGCCATACGCATCGTCTAACAGTTTGATGACCGGAATAATGCAGTTGGTGGTACAGGAGGCGTTGGAAACAATGCGGTGTTCGGCTTGCAGCTCATGCTGGTTGACGCCAAACACGACGGTCGCGTCGAGGTCGTTACTGCCGGGATGAGAAAACAGGACTTTTTTCGCACCTGCAGAGAGATGCGCTTCGCCATGTTCGCGATTGCCATACACACCGGTACAGTCAAGCACGACATCCACACCCAGTTCACGCCAGGGTAGCCCGGAGATGCTGTTCTCATGCAGCACACGAATAGCGTCATCACCCACAAAAAGCTGATCTCTTTCCTGGCGTACATCCCAGGCAAAGCGTCCGTGGCTGGTGTCATACTTCAACAAATGCGCCATGCCCGCAGCATCCGCCAGTTCATTGATTGCCACCATGGTCATTTCCGCCCGACGTCCGGATTCATACAAAGCACGAACCACATTACGCCCGATGCGACCGAAGCCGTTAATCGCTACGCGTACGGTCATAGATCTCCTGCAAAGCAATCCCTGAGTTTGAGGTGGCTGAAAGAGTAATCCAGCTACGCCCGAAGGGGAATCCTTGCTGTCACAAACTGCGATTGATTGGTCATTTGTCGAACATTTAATCGACTGAAACGCTTCAGCAAGAATAAGCGAATCGGGGAATAAAAGGAATGTCTGTCCAGATGAATAAGCGAGCTATATGACTTGCGTCACATTTTAGGTGGAATAATGCTTACAAAAAAGCCGGGTGGCGCGCTAGCGCTTACCCGGCCTACTTTCGAGCCATTTGTAGGCCCGGTAAGCATAAGCGCCACCGGGCAAAATGGTGATTACAGCAGTTCTTTCGCCTTCGCGACAACGTTCTCAACGGTGAAGCCGAACTCTTCGAACAGCAGTTCTGCCGGAGCAGATTCACCGAAGGTGGTCATACCGACGATAGCGCCGTTCAGACCCACGTATTTGAACCAGTAGTCAGCGATACCCGCTTCCACTGCCACACGCGCGGAAACCGCTTTAGGCAGTACGGATTCACGGTAAGCAGCATCCTGCTTGTCGAACGCGTCGGTAGACGGCATGGAAACCACGCGCGCCTTCACGCCTTCGGCAGTCAGTTTTTCCCATGCAGCAACGGCCAGTTCAACTTCAGAACCGGTAGCGATGAAGATCAGCTCTGGCTGGCCCGCGCAATCTTTCAGCACATAACCGCCGCGCGCGATGTTCGCCAGCTGCTCTGGGGTACGTTCCTGCTGCGCCAGGTTCTGACGGGAGAGGATCAGCGCGGTAGGACCGTCCTGACGCTCAACGCCGTATTTCCACGCCACCGCGGATTCAACCTGGTCACATGGACGCCATGTGCTCATGTTCGGGGTCACGCGCAGGGAAGCCACCTGCTCTACCGGCTGGTGAGTTGGACCGTCTTCGCCCAGACCGATGGAGTCGTGGGTATAGACCATCACCTGACGCTGTTTCATTAGCGCCGCCATACGCACGGCGTTACGCGCATATTCAATGAACATCAGGAAGGTAGAGGTGTACGGCAGGAAACCACCGTGCAGGGAGATACCGTTGGCAATCGCAGTCATACCGAATTCACGTACACCGTAATGGATGTAGTTACCGGCAGTGTCTTCGTTGATTGGCTTAGAACCGGACCACAGGGTCAGGTTAGATGGTGCCAGGTCAGCGGAGCCGCCGAGGAATTCAGGCAGCAGAGGACCGAACGCTTCAATGGCATTCTGAGACGCTTTACGGCTCGCGATTTTAGACGGGTTCGCCTGCAGCTTAGCGATGAATTCGTTCGCTTTCGCGTCGAAGTCAGACGGCATGTCACCTTTCATACGACGGGTGAATTCAGCCGCTTCCTGTGGGAAGGCTTTCGCGTAAGCAGCGAACTTCTCGTTCCATGCCGCTTCTTTCGCCTGGCCTACTTCTTTTGCATCCCACTGAGCATAGATCTCAGATGGGATTTCGAATGCAGGGTATTTCCAGCCCAGCGCTTCGCGGGTCAGTGCGATTTCCGCGTCGCCCAGCGGCGCGCCGTGGGAGTCGTGCGTACCCGCCTTGTTCGGAGAACCGAAGCCGATGATGGTTTTGCACATCAACAGGGACGGTTTGTCCTTCACAGCGCGCGCTTCTTCTACTGCACGTTTAATCGAGTCAGCATCGTGGCCATCAACGCCACGCACAACGTGCCAGCCGTAGGCTTCGAAACGTGCAGCGGTGTCGTCAGTGAACCAGCCTTCAACGTGACCGTCGATGGAGATACCGTTGTCGTCATAGAACGCAACCAGTTTACCCAGCTTCAGGGTACCTGCCAGGGAGCACACTTCGTGAGAAATGCCTTCCATCATGCAGCCATCGCCCATGAACGCGTAGGTGAAGTGGTCAACGATGTCGTGGCCAGGACGGTTGAACTGCGCCGCCAGGGTCTTCTCAGCAATCGCCATACCCACAGCGTTTGCAATACCCTGACCCAGCGGGCCGGTGGTGGTTTCTACGCCAGCGGTGTAGCCCACTTCCGGGTGACCTGGAGTTTTGGAGTGCAGCTGACGGAAGTTTTTCAGCTCTTCGATAGGCAGATCGTAGCCGGTGAGGTGCAGCAGGCTATAGATCAGCATAGAGCCGTGGCCGTTGGACAGCACGAAGCGGTCGCGGTCAGCCCATGACGGGTTCTGCGGGTTGTGGTTCAGGAAATCGCGCCACAGAACTTCGGCGATATCAGCCATACCCATAGGGGCCCCTGGGTGGCCGGATTTGGCTTTCTGTACTGCGTCCATGCTCAGCGCACGAATAGCATTAGCAAGCTCTTTACGTGAGGACATTTTAACTCCAGATCGGACTGTTAAAGGCCATGCCCTTGACGACAGCGCGTTTTGGGCTACGCCGGAAAAAAGTGCCAACAATGTAACCCAAGCCGCAAGTCATGTACATGGAGCATTCTTTTGCTTGTTAAGAAATCTCTGGATCATGCTCGCATGTTGCGCAATCTGCTCGCCCGGCCCTGTAGATATTCCTTATACTTAGCCCGACACCGGCTTCGCTGACGGTGCACTTTTCGGATTTTATTCAGATTAACGAGTACGGAAGCAACCTCATGAAAATGCGTGCAATAGTGCTGGCCCTGGGTACAACGCTCCTGCTGAGCGGCTGTCAGAATATGGACTCTAACGGTCTGATGACGTCAGGCGCAGAGGCCTTTCAGGCCTATTCCCTGAGCGATGCGCAGGTAAAAGCGCTGAGCGACCAGGCCTGTAAAGATATGGACGGAAAAGCCACCCTTGCACCGTCTGACAGTACCTACACGCAGCGTCTGAATAAGATTGCTTCCGCGCTGGGCGATAACATCAACGGCCAGCCGGTGAACTACAAGGTGTACATGGCGAAAGACGTCAACGCCTTCGCGATGGCAAACGGCTGTATCCGCGTCTACAGCGGGCTGATGGACATGATGACCGACAACGAAGTGGAAGCGGTTATCGGCCATGAAATGGGCCACGTTGCCCTGGGCCACGTGAAGAAAGGGATGCAGGTAGCCCTGGGCACCAATGCCATCCGCGCAGCGGCAGCCTCAGCGGGCGGTATCGTTGGCAGCCTGTCGCAGTCACAGCTGGGCGACGTAGGTGAAAAGCTGGTGAACTCTCAGTTCTCCCAGCGTCAGGAGTCCGAAGCGGATGACTACTCCTACGATCTGTTGCGCAAACGCGGCATTAATCCATCCGGTTTAGCCACCAGCTTCGAAAAACTGGCCAAGCTGGAAGCGGGACGTCAAAGCTCCATGTTTGACGATCACCCTGCCTCAGAAGAACGCGCACAGCATATTCGCGACCGTATGGCCGCAGACGGAATTAAATAATTTCAGAAGGAGGCAGTTTTGCCTCCTTTTTATTTCGCATGAATTGTTAACTTAACAGCACGCATCGATAACACCCCTGAAAGCCCCGCCAAATCTGCTCTGTCACATCGAAACACCTGGTCACATAATTATTGCAAAGGTCACTTTTTCCGGTAATTATCCCCCCTGCAGTTATTCAATTAATATATCCAGACAGAGACGTTCCCTCCGTGAAAAAAGAATTATCATTAATTGCTTTAAGTTTATTTGCCGCATTACCTGCCGCTGCAAGCCAGCAATCCGACAGCCAGGGTTTTATTGACGACAGCCATCTGGACCTGTTTTTACGCAATGCGTATATCAGCCGTGATTATCATCAGGGCCAGCAGGACAAAGCCGAATGGGGTCAGGGGATCATCGCCACGTTTGCATCCGGCTATACCGAAGGACCGGTTGGCTTTGGTGTGGACGGTATTGCTCAATACGGCGTGCGCCTGGACGGCGGCCGCGGCAAGAGCGGCGCGGGCGGCATCGACTTCTTTAAGCAGGAAGACGACGGCCGGGCAAAATCCGATCTGGCAAAGTTTGGCGCAACCGCCAAAATGCGCATCTCGAATACCGTACTGAGCTACGGGAATCAGCGACCAGAATTGCCTATCGTGAATGCCGACAGCTCCCGCCTGCTGTTTGAAAGCTATACCGGCACCATGCTGACCTCAAAAGAGATCGATGGTCTGGAAATCAACGCCGGTTATTTCACGGACGAGCAGCGTAAAAGTGACGACCGCCACGACAGCGGGCTGAAGAGCCTCTCCTTCGGCGGCGCGAGCTACCAGTTCAACGACCAGTTCAGCGGCGCGTTTTACGCCTCTCACAATGAAGAGGTGATGAACAAGCAATATCTGGGCCTGAACTTCAAACAGCCGTTCAGCACCGGGCAGCAGCTGGTGCTCGACTTCAACGGTTATAACTCCCGTCTGGACCAGAGTTATGCGGACAGCCTCGACACGGGCCGCAGCAACGCTATCTGGAGCCTGGCGGCGAGCTACATCTGGGATATTCACACGTTCAAAGTGGCGTACCAGCAGAGCAGCGGCAGCACCGGCTACAACTACGGCGGCTACCGCGACCAGGGCGGCGTGGGTGATGGCGGTAACACCATCTGGCTGGCAAATTCCTACTGGTCTGATTTTAACGGCGAAGATGAACGTTCCTGGCAGGCATCCTACGGTCTGGACTTTGGTGGCCTTGGCCTGCCGGGTCTGAGCTGGACCACCGCCTACGTGCGCGGGGACAACATCAAAACCGCAGAAACCAGCAACGGCAAAGAGCACGAGTGGTTTAATCAGATCCAGTACCAGGTGCAGGATGGCCCAGCGAAGGATCTGAAACTGAAACTGCGCTATTCCGTACTGCGCGTCTCCAGCAACGCCAGCGATTATAACGTGGGCGGGGACGAGATCCGCGCTTACGTGGAATACCCGTTTAACGTGTTTTAAAGGCAATAAAAAACCTCTCCAGGGAGAGGTTTTTTTACGCCAGAAGAGGCTTATTCGCCTTTTTTGGCTGCCTGGATGTAGAGCATTTCCAGTGCCAGGGTCGCTGCGGCCAGCGCAGTGATCTCGGACTGGTCATACGCAGGCGCCACTTCCACCACGTCCATCCCGACAATGTTGAGATCCTTCAGGCCGCGCACCAGCTTGATGGCACGGTCTGAGGTCAGGCCGCCGATCACCGGCGTACCGGTACCCGGTGCAAATGCCGGATCCAGGCAGTCGATGTCGAAGGTCAGATACACAGGCATATCACCCACGATCTGCTTCACCTGCGCGAGGATGTCATCAACACCGCGATCGTTAACCTGACCCGCATCCAGCACGGTGAAGCCGTTGTCTTTGTCGAATTCAGTGCGAATACCGATCTGCACGGAGTGGTTCGGGTCGATCAGACCTTCATTCGGCGCGGTGAAGAACATGGTGCCGTGGTCAAACTCACAGCCGTTGGCGTAGGTGTCGGTGTGGGCATCGAAGTGCACCAGCGCCATTTTACCAAAGTGCTTCGCGTGGGCGCGCAGCAGCGGCAGGGTCACGAAGTGGTCGCCGCCGAAGGAGAGCATGCGCTTGCCGGCAGCCAGCAGCTTCTCGGCGTGGGCCTGCAGCTTTTCGCTCATCTCACGCGCGTCGCCAAAGGCGTACACCAGGTCACCGCAGTCCACCACGTTCAGACGCTCGCGCATGTCGAAGTTCCACGGGAAGCGGTTGTGCTCCCAGGCCAGGTTAGTGGAAACCTGACGGATCGCCGCCGGGCCATGGCGGCCACCCGCACGGCCTGACGTTGCCATGTCGAACGGCACGCCGGTGATCACCCAGTCCGCATCACTGTCGTACGGCTGGAAGTTCATCGGAAGGCGTAAAAAACCAAACGCGTTAGATACCAGAGAGTTATCGTACTGATGACCTAAAGTGCTCATGTCCTGTCCTCGTATCATAGATAGACGATCGTTGCTAAAGGTGAAAAAAATCCCTTCCGCGTCGTTAAGCCCGACGAGGAAGGGATCGTTTCATATCGTAATGCTGTATGGCGCTAAGAATAGCGCCTGATTCCATTAAATTCAAGCGACTCATAAATACAATATATATAGACAACCCATCCTATTCACCAAATAAAACCATAGCCATAAAAATATTATAATCTTTACAATCCATATATTTTCCAGGTGAATATTTAATTCATCCCACCATCTATTTCACCCTTGTAATTCAAAGGAAAAAACGCCTCATACCATATTCATACATACATAAACAGCATGAGACAGTCTCAATTCGGAATTTATTTAGTTTCATCCTGTGGTTTTCTCTTTTTTTACTCCCTACAATCCCGCCGCTTTATTAAAATTTATGTCTAAATGGAATTATCTATGAACAAATATTTAAAAATTGGTCTTTTTACCATTCTGGCGGGAGCGGGTTCTGCAGCAGCGGCAGAAGATGGCACAATTACCTTTGACGGAACGATCAGTGACGCCACCTGTATTATTACAGGCGGTGACGCACAGGGTGAATCCACCTCTCCTGATTTCACCGTGCATCTGCCAAGCGTCAGCACCACCGCGCTGGCCACTGCGGGTCAGCGCGCGGGAGACACGCCATTCTTCATTAAACTGAGCGGCTCAAATTGCACCAACAACAAAGTCGCCAGCGTATTCTTCGAACTGGCACAGAGCACCAATATCAACACCGCGACCGGTAACCTGAAAAACACCGTTACCACGGGTGGTGCCGATAAAGTTGAAATCGGTCTGTTAGATTCCAGCAAAGCTGTTTTGGATTTGAATACCGCAAACAATAACCCGAAAACAGCGGTCATTTCGGGTAATACCGCTCGCTTCGACTACTGGGCGCAGTACGTTGCCACCGGCGGTGCGGCAACGGCCGGTAAAGTCACCACTGACGTCATTTATTCCATTAAGTACCAGTAAGACCTTTGAGCAGTGGGAGTTATCCCACTGCTTTCCCTGCCACATTTAGGAACGTTGAGCCTGATGGTCAGTAATATTCTCAAAGTAATGTTAATGGTGACATTGACGTGGTTCCCCTGCGCCAACGCCACTATACAAATTTTAACAACTCGTGTGGCATTCAATGCAAACGAGAGTGAACAAACCGTTCGCGTAAATAACCTCAGTAAAAACCCGGAGCTGGTGCAGGTCTGGCTTTCCAGCACCGACAAAACCGATGGGACGGAGAAGGAGAATCTTCCGTTCTTTATCAACCCTCCCGCTGCGCGCGTAAACGGTCAGAAAGGGAAAGTTTTCCGTATATTCCAGACAGAGGAAGCCGCAGGAAAATACCCGAAAGATCGCGAAACCCTGCTCTGGCTAAACGTGCTGGATATTCCACCTGAACTGCCGGAAGAGGCGGATCGGAATCAGATAAAAATGGCGTTCCGCACGATGATCAAATTTTTCTATCGCCCTGCGGGCCTGAAAGGCAATCCCATGCAGGCGGGCGACGATCTGAAGTGGGAACTGCGTAAAGTGGCAAAGGGCTACGACGTGGTGGGAACCAATAATTCGCCTTTCCACGTGAGCATGACGAGCGTGTGGCTAACGAATGCCGACAATAAAGACATTGAGATCCCCGGTGACATGATTGTCCCTTATGGAACGCTGGTTTATCACTTTCCGCAGGTGAGCGCAGTGAGTGGACGCGGCATATTTAAATACAATTATATCACTGATTTAGGCGCATATATTAAGCGCACCTATAACTTTTAACTTTTTATACGTTCTACCTTTCGGAAGGTCAAATGTCCGCACGCCATAATAAATACAGGCTTCTCAAAAAAGCGAAAAGTACCCTTGGCCAGATAATGATTCTGGCATTGTGCATTTCAGGCCAGGTTAACGCAGAAACAGAAAAAAAAGCGGTAAACTTTTCTCGCGGCTTTATGAATTTCTATGACAGTGGATTAGACCTTAGCCAGTTCGACGGGGTAGATAAAATCCAGCCAGGTGATTACAAACTGGAAGTATTTAGCAACTTGCGGAAATTAGGAACCTGGCCCATTTCATTTATTCCGGCAAACAATACGCAGGGCGTAAATGCCTGCATGACGCCGGAAATGATTATCCGCTTTGATGTCGATACCAGCAAACTGCCGGAAAACTGGAAGACGGGCCGCTGCCTGATCCTCGAAACGCTTATCCCCGGCGCGACCGTCACCTACAACCAGGATGATGAGCGCCTGGATGTCACCGTTCCGCAGGCGATGCTGCTCAATACACCAGAGGGTTATATCAGCCCTGAACTATGGGATGACGGTGAACCTACCCTCATGGCCTCCTACGCGCTGAGTGGTTCAAGCACGCGCAACCGTGAGTTAGGTGAAACCAGCAACTATCTCTTTGGTAACCTGCAAACCGCTATGACGCTCGGTGCGTGGCGTTTTGTAACCTATGACACCCTGAACCTCGGCAATGATATTGAGGATGAAGGGGTCGATCATCTGCAGGCATTTGCCAGCCGGGGAATTGCGGCCTGGCAATCTGAAGTGGTGCTGGGCGATCTCAACACCAGCGGGGAGATGTTTGATACAACGGCCATCCGCGGCGTCAGACTCGCCACCGACGATCGCATGCTGCCGGATTCCGTGCGCAGCTATGCGCCTGTCGTTCGTGGTTTTGCCAACAGCAACGCGACGGTCACCATCAAGCAGTCCGGCAGTACCCTCTATGAAAAAGTGGTTCCCCCAGGCGAGTTTGCCATCAGCGATCTCTATGCAACGGGCTACAACGGCGATCTGGAAGTCACCGTCAAAGAGACCGATGGCACCATCAATACCTTTACCGTCCCCTACTCCAGCGTTCCGCAGCTGCTGCGCGAAGGCTATTTTCGCTATTCGGTCTCCTCGGGTGAAATCCGCAACACATTTCTTGCCGATGATCCGTGGATGACGGAAGGCACGCTTCAGTACGGTTTGCTTAATAATCTGACCGGTTACGTAGGCGCTCAAACCGCGTTTGATGGCGATTACAACGCCCTGCTGGGTGGTGTGGCTATCAATACCCCGCTGGGGGCATTAGGCCTGGACGTTACCCGCTCTTATACGAACTTTAACTCCAGCACCGGGAGCGATGACTGCGGCTCACTGTGTGACATGTCCCTGCGTATCAGCCTTGCTAAAAATCTTTCCGAAACCGGGACAAATTTCAGCCTGGTGGGTTACCGCTACTCCAGTAAAAATTACTACTCGCTGTCGGATGCCGTCAGCGTGAAGCAGGCGCTGGAGCATGGTAACGACCGATATTTACCCGAACGCTATCGTGAACGCCTGGAAGCAAACATCAACCAGATGCTGCCTGCGGGTTGGGGAAGTTTCTACGTCAGTGGTTTTATCGGCAACATCTGGAACGATGAACTGGGCCGCACGGAAAAATCCAACTACGCGCTGGGATACAACAACCGGTTTGGCTCGTCGACCTGGGGCATTTCGCTTGGCCGTACCAACAATGAAGACGGTGGTCACGACGATACGATCTACCTGAGCGTATCTATGCCGCTCGGCCATCGTTATGAAAAACAGGCTCGCCTGGGAGCAAACTTTAGCTACAACAGTGATGAGGCCACCATCCGCACCTCGCTCAGCGGCTCGGCCGGCGAGCGATCGCAGTATGGCTTTAGCGGCTACTTCAGCGAGTCCAGCAGGCCGGAAACCAACTTCGGTACCAACCTGTCTTATGTGGGCGATAGCGCTTCCGGCGGCGTCGCGTTCAGCCAGTCCCTCCATAGCTTCATGGGCGGTTTGAACATGAACGGTGGCGTGGTTGTGCACCGTGGCGGTATCAATTTGACCCCAACGTTAGGCGACACCATTGGCGTGATAGAGGCCAAAGGCGCTGAAGGGGCAAGAGTTTACCCTGATTCAAATGCGGTCATTAAAGATAACGGCTACGGGATTGTCGGCTATCTGACGCCTTACAGATACAACGATGTCTTCATTGATCCAAAAGGTACATCAATGAGTGTCGATGTAGAGGATACGCGTAAGAGCATTGTGCCAACCGCCGGTGCCGCCGTGCATATCAAAATGGAAACACAGCAGAAGCAACAGACCTTTGTGCGCTTCACACATGCCTCCGGGCAAAAGATCCCCTTCGGCGCATCCATTACCGATGGTAGCAATACCACGCTCGGTATGGTCGGACAGGGTGGCCTGGCAATGCTGACCTTACCTGAACCTGGCAAGCCGATCGTTATTAAATGGAATAGTAATAAGGTGATGAACGCGTGCTCAGCAGAAGTCAATCACCTTTCTGATAACAGAAAACCCCGCAACATGAATAAAGCCGCCTCCTTTAATGCAATAGATATTATCTGCAAAGGCCTTTAACAGAAAATGAATAAATACATTACTACTCTGCTTTATCTCGTTTTATTATCCGTTTTATGGATGTTTACCCTTGAAGCAAAAGCCTCTGCGTGCAGACTCGAAGGCGTAGAAAAGGTTTTAAATATTACAGACGACATTACGTTAAACCCTGCGGATAAAGGCTCCACTGGAACGGTCTTATGGTCGAAAACGTATACTGCACCTAACATCAAATATATCTGTGATGAATCAACGCAAACGCAGTGGCACACCGCTTACAGCCGAAATTATCTCTCTTCATCGGTAGATAAAGTCTATACAACCGAAATTCCGGGTATCGGTATTCGGATGAAATGGCCAGCCAACGCAGGGAACACCTGGGTGCCGGGTAACTCCGGCTCTCCGGTGACCTGCAGCCCGAGCTGTTCTATCGACAACAGCACCGTATTGGTAGAGTTCGTGCAGACAGGTAATATTAATCAGGGAGAATCCGAGATCCCTGCCGGCGAAATGGTTAACGTAAAAGTCAAACCTTTGCTCACGCCAGAGGATGCGCTTCGTATTCTTACTATCAATTTCTCAGCGCCAATTAAAGTAAATACGCGTTCATGTTCCATTTATCCCTCGTCGACCAACGTCGATTTGGGGACCTACAGTATTGCCTCATTCCAGAACACGCTAAATTATCAAGGTGATAAAAAGGACTTTTCTATTACCATCACATGCCCGGAACAGGCACAAGTTGGCTTAACTTTCTCTTCCCTGATCAATACCAAATTCGCATCAATGATCGGTCTTTTGGGCGTCGAGACCGGCGAAGGCTACGCGAAAAATTTCGCGATTATGGTTTACGAAAAATCCAGCCCTTATGTCTCATCGGCCCTTGTTCTTGGAAAAGAATACCCTTTCCAGGTTTCATCCCGCTTAACTAAAAACTATCAGGCCCAGATATTCGTTCCTGCCGAGGTTAATCGCGAAAACTCATTAAGTGCTGGCAGGGTGGTCGGCGCAATTCAATACACCATGGCTTTAAGATAATTATCAAGGAGAGATTCGTGCTTCAGCGTTTTTCAAAATATGCACTTTTATTAGTGCCGTTCATTCCTGTGGCTCACGCTACGGCGGCACTCCCTGGTCAGCAAAATAAACAGGAACTGGATCGTCTCGAAAGACAAACCAGCCAGGCATTAATAGAAGAAGCCAAGCGGACCGAGCAGTTAATCCAGCAACAAAAAAAAATGCGCGAAGCCGGAGATGAAACCCTGGCCAGCAGCGACTCGAACTGGAAATTTCAGGTCAATCATATTGTCATCCTTGATGATACGCAGTTTGACAACTCACCGCAGCGTCAGGCGATTATCGATCGCTATGAGGGAAAAATGCTCGGTCGAACAGAAATATTTGAACTGGCCAAAGAACTGACCGATTTTTATATTTCTCGTGGTTATGCCACGACGCTGATTGGTGTTGAGCCCGGTAATATCAAAACGGGCACACTCTCTCTGCGGGTGATGTGGGGAAAAATACACGATCTTAAGGTTAACGGGCAAGCGCCGTCCTTCCGTGAACGCACGCGCATGTTCACTGCCTATCCTTTTGCGAAAGACAAGATTCTGAACATGCAGGATGTCGATCAAATGGTCGAAAACCTGCTGAGCGTTTACCCTAACGACAATATTGAAATTCAACCGTCTGTTATAAACAGCTATTCCGATCTTAATCTGCTGCACGTGCCTGCATTCCCTCTTTCGGTCACCGCGGGTCTTAACAACTCTGGCTTTAAGGCTGACGGCTGGCAGCAGTATTATGGCAGCGTAACCGCTAAAAACATTGCCGGCATCAATGATATTTTCAACGTTTATTATTCATGGAATAACCTGAAGAATAACCAGGATAATCAGGATTCGTGGTCAACGAGTTACAGCATCCCACTGGGTTATTGGTCGTTTGACGCGCTTTATTACAAATCCAGCTACGACAAAACGCTTGCCGGCAATAACGCCAGCTACACTTCTGACGGAGATTCTGACCGTGCTTCTCTGCGTGTCAGCCGCATGCTCGGCCGTAACGCCACGGGTAAAACCAGCTGGTGGGCAAAAGTTGAAAGACGTAATAGCAACAACAGCATTGAAAACCAGCGTATAGACGTCAGCTCTAAAACCTATACCTCGATTTCGTCGGGCGCTACCTGGGTCGGCGCTCTGATGAACGGCTGGTTCTATGGCGATGTGGGCGTGACGGCAGCGGTTCCCTGGTTTGGTTCCGCCTGGAAAAACGATGCCGACCTTAAAGGGTTTGACCTTGATTACGTCAAGTACAACGGCATTGCCAGCTGGACGCGTCCGCTTTTTCAGTCTGGCCGTTTAGGTGGCGTGTATGAACTCAACGCAGGATTCCAGTACACCCCGAACGTACTGGTTAGCGATGCAAAATTAACGCTGGGCGATGAATTCACCGTACGAGGCTTCAAGGACGATAGCCTGCTGGTTGATAGCGGCGGCTGGATCGCCAATACCCTGCAGTTTCCATTCGATGTTGGCGTCGGCGGTATCTATCAGCTTATTCCCTATGTAGGTTATGACCTGGGCTTTGCCAAAGATAATTGCCCTAAAGGCGTCAACGTATGTGATAGCCAATTCATGATGGGTGGCTCTGTCGGGATTAAAGCTACCGGTAGCCATTTTTCAACGTATGTCCTCGCGGGCTGGCCTATAAAAAAACCAGATTCACTGGAAGAGAATACCGTCGATAACACGGTCGTTTATTACAAGATGGAAGTAACGTTCTAATTTAAGGAATTTTTATGAGCAATAATAAAACCTCAAAAACGAAGCTAACCGCAGGGAATTTGCATAAACACCTTTGCCCACTTTTTATTTCAATAGCGGGTATTCTCGCAGCTAATGCCGAAGCCGCAACTGTGCCGGATGCCAGCCAGAGTAAAGGGCCAACAATGGGTCAGGCGGCTAACGGCACGCCAGTCGTGAATATCACCGATCCGAATGCGAAAGGCGTCTCGCATAATAAATTCGACCAGTTTAACGTTGATAAAAATGGTCTTATTTTTAACAACAGCATGCAGGATGGTGTGTCTAAGATCGGGGGTTACACGGTTAAAAACGCCCAGCTTGAGCATGAAGCAAAAGCAATTATCAGTGAAGTGACGGGAGCCCAGGCGTCCTATATTAACGGGACGATGGAAGTCTTCGGCAGAAAAGCGGACGTGATCGTTGCTAACCAAAACGGTATTAGCGTTAACGGCGCCACCACCATTAATGCCAACAGCCTGACGCTGAGTACCGGTAAGGTGCAGATGAAAGAGGACGGCAACTATAAACTAGCTGTTGAAAAAGGCACCGTGTCTCTCACAGGGCAAGGCATTTCTACCGAAGGGCTAAGCTACTTCGACATTGTCAGCCGAAGTGCAAAACTGGAAGGTGAAATTGCCGGCCAGGCGGACGTTAAGGTAGTTGCCGGGCAGAACGATTACGATCTCTCCAGCCGCCAGCACACGACTCGCGCCACGGGTGACGGCCATACGCCGGATGTCGCGATTGACGGTCGGGCGATGGGGTCAATGTACGGTGGTAAAATTCAGCTTATCAGCACCGAATCCGGCGCAGGCGTCCGTCATGAGGGCAGTATTATTGCCACGGGTGACATTGAGATCAGTGCGAACGGCGACGTGACGCTGACAGGTTTACGCAGCGATAAAAATGTCACTGTCAGCGGCAACAATATTGCCCTGAACAAAAACAGCAGCGGCACCGGAAGTACAGAAGCGCAAAATAATATTATCCTGCATGCGCTCTCTGGCATGACGGTGAATAACGACGTTATCTCCCGTAACGGCACAATCCGAATTGATGCCTCAACCCTGCTGCAAAATACGGCTGCTATCATTGCGCAAAACAGTGCCACAACAGCGGTACCCGCCATTCAGATTAATGTTGCCGGGCAGTACACCCTTTCCGGAAAACTAAAAGCGCTGGATGCTAACGGCGCTGTCATTTCCGGTGGCGTCGTGACGTTAAAAAATGGCGATTTTGTCGTCATCCAGAATGGCCAGCAGGTGCCCTTCAGCACCCTCGTCTCCGATGCGGAGATCGTCAGCAACAGTGGTAATGTCAACATCACCGCGGGCAGCATGACTAACAATGAAGGCGTTATTCTCGCGAAGAAAGGGACGCTGCAGTTCAACCTGACCGGTGCGTTTGAAAACAAGGGTTCCGTCAGCGCCACAGGGGATATCTGGATTGCATCAGGTTCAATGAAGAACAATGGCATCCTGTATGCCAGCAACGCCCAGACGCTGTCTGTCGGCCATCTCGACAACGCAGGCCGCCTCTACGCGGATAAAAACCTGGTTATGACCGCCAGCGCCCTGAACAACAGTGGTCATATTGGCGCTAATAGCGGTGAGATGCGCATTAAGGTCAACGGTGAGGTTTCAAACAGCGGCACCCTGAGCGGTAACGATGCGCTGATCTTCATTGATGCCGACGGTAACATCGTCAACGACGGCACCATTGCCAGCAACAAGCATGACGTGACGCTGGCATCCGGCGGCGACACGCTCAGCAATACCGGACGTATTGCAGGACGTAATGTCTCCACCCAGACCCGTAAAGCCAGTGCAACCGTCAGTAACAGCGGCACCATCAGTGCCAGCGAGAAACTGACCATCGCAACCGCGAATCTGAAAAACCAGGCCGGCACGCTGAGTGCAACCACTGACATGCAGCTTGATGTCAAAAAAGAGCTACAGAATAGTCAAAAAGGCAGCATTATTGCCGGGAAGAACCTCACCATAAAGGGTGACGGCGCGCTGGCAGTACACAATGACGATGGGCTGATCCAGGGCGATAATATCAATGCCAGCGGAATTACCACCCTCTCTAACACCCATGACGCGCTGATCGCGGCAAGAGAAACCCTCTCCGTTACAGCGACATCGTTGCTTAACGACGCCTCAACCATTCAGGCCGGTAGCCTGACGCTCGATCGCGTCAGCACCGTCGATAACCTTAACGCCGCCACGCTGTATGCCAGCAAGACGCTGCAACTTACCCATCTCAACACGCTGAATAACACCGGCAGTTTTGTGATTTCTGATGGCACGCTGTCACTGTCCGATGTGAACACCCTCAATAACACTGAAGGTGCAACGCTATTCGGTGCTGGAAATACCACGCTGAGAAACGTAGGTACCCTTAATAACAGCGGCGCATCGATGATTAAATCGGATAATGCGCTCTCGATCGCGACGACCACGACGCTTAATAACAGCAGTGATGCAGTGATTGCCTCTGAGGGCAATCTGAATATCAGCGGCGTGAAGACGTTAAACAACCGCTCGGTGATCATCGGCAATGGCAATATCGCGATCGATGCCGTTGAGGAGCTGAAAAACGACGGTGTGGTTCAGGCAGGTCTGGATCTGATTATTCGCAACGTCAAAAACCTGGCCAACACAGGTGAAGGGCATGTTTTAGCTGCACTGCGTAACCTGACGATTGAAGACGTTGAGTCGCTCATCAACAGCGACGGCGCGGTCATCTCCGCCAATATGCAGACGGTGCTGAACGCCATCGGCGTTCTGACCAACCGCACGGCCGGTGTCATTCAGGCTGTAAACGGCCCGCTGGAGATTGTCGCCAACACGTTGAGCAACATTGGCAGCCTCACCGCAGAGGACGGGCAGCAGTCGGTGTCCACTCTCGTGGCGGGCGGCGACATTACGATCAATGCGCAAAACATGCTTAACACCGAACAGGCGGTGATTGTGTCGACGCAGAGCGATCTGTCAGTTAATGTCGCTAATAATCTGATCAACGCCAATGCAGCGGTACTATCGGGTGCCAACAATACGAACCTTAACGTAGCGGGCGGGACGATTAGCAACGAAAAAAATGCCCTGATCGCCGGGAATAACATCACGATTAATGCCTCGCAGCTGAATAATCATGATTCCGGCACGACCTCTGCCAGAAACGACCTCAACATCCATACCGGTTCATTCAATAACATCAATGGCATCCTCGAAGCGGGTCATGATTTATTGCTCAAGGTAAAAGACTCCATCGCGCTGAATGACAATAACCGCAGTATTCGTGCAGGTCATGATATGACGCTCAGCACGGAAGGTACGCTGTACAACAACACCATGATGGAAGCCATCGGCAACCTGACGCTCCAGGCAGACGGTAAGGTGATCAACAGCAAGTCTGTGGTCACGGGGGGTGATTTACACATCAACGCTAATGAGGTAATGAACAACAGCAACAGCCTGCTCTGGTCGTTAGGGAAGATGGATATTAATGCCCACGACGGTGCCTTTGTTAATGACTATAACGGTAACGTGCTGAGCATGGGTGACATGTCGCTCATCGCGAAAACGATTATCAACTCCGCCGGGATCATTCGCTCCGAACAGAACATCAATATTGATGCGGCCTCTCTGGAAAACCAGAGCACCTATACGGGTGGCACCATTTCGCAAACCCAAACGCAGGATGCCGTGGGTCAATGGGCCGGTATTGATAATGTGATGACGCAGGTCAGGATTACCACGGTTCTGCACATCCCGGTTCTGGCGTCAGATATCGCTATGAGTAAGCTCGGCGAAATCAGCGCCGGGAAAGATATTAATATTAACCAGCGCGGCATTTTCGACGAAAAAGAGGTTAAAAATAACGGCGGCCTGATCCAGGCGGGACGTGATATCACCATCACGGGTAATCTGCTGAACTCGCCAACCTATACCTCCGAATCCATGTATGACTATCTGAATCTCATCCTTGAGCAACCGATAGTACTGACCGACTACTGGAAGGTGGCAGCAGAGCACTACACGACGCTGACCTTCAACTCGCTCTATCAATACCTTGATTTCATCTTTGGTGACGGCGCACCTGCAACCAAAAGCGGTACCCAGGATCCAAACAGAGAGCGTAGCTATAAATCGCTTCTCGACGCCGCGAATGACTCAACCCAGCTCAACTACGTCATGAGCAAAGTGTTTGGTGAAACGTGGAATTCGCAAGATTACGCGACCCTGAACACGGCATGGCATAACCTGGTAAGCAATGACACCAGCATTACCCCTCTGAAGACGAATATGATCTACTTCGTGCCTTCAGAAAAAGGTGAAATCACGGCGGGTCGTAACTTTACGCACAATGGCGGCACGCTGGATAACGGCCTGGCTAACGCTGGCACAATCAAAGAAAACGCCAAAATTGAGAATATCGACGTGGGTGACTACACCATCGACACCGCCGTCGCGGGCTATGATGTTGCCATCAATACCAAAAAGCTGAATGAACTGGCCATGGGGATCAGCCCACTGCCGACCATCAAGGATTTGGTCTCTCTGCCGGGCATGTTTGAAGTCACTGACGAATTCAAAAAAGCCTCTGAGGCGGCGAAAAACGGTACCGAATACAGCGGCCCGGCCAACCACATCATTCCGATTTTCGAAACGCGCCCGGAAATGATCGATCAGAGCAAGTACAGCGGCTCTGACTACTATTTCGACAAGGTGGATTACACTACCACCGAAACCGTTAACGTCATTGGCGATAACTACTTTATCTCCGAACTGATTCGTCGAGAGATCAGCCGCTCCGTAGGCAGCATGTTTGCGATACGAGACGGTCTTGAAGGCGATGCGCTGGTACAAAACCTGATGGATAACGCCGGTATTGCGGCGAAAAACAGCGATCTAAATCTGGTGGTGGGGCAGCCTCTGAGCGAAGAGCAGCGCAATGGGCTAACCCAGGATATCGTCTGGTTCGTGAGCCAGAACATCAAAGGGACGGAAGTGCTGGTGCCGGTGGTCTACCTTTGCCCTGAAACCCTTAGCCAGCTGGCTAACGGTGATATCAGTAAAGGCACAGCGTCCATTGCAGCCGGAAATAGCCTTGCAGTTGATGCCACCGCCATTAACAACGTGAACGGTACCCTCTCCTCTAAGGGTGACGTCACGCTGAAATCCAAAGGGGATATTAACAACATCAGCAATGCGACAGATGCTGGCATCTCGGCGGGCGGTAACGTCTCAATGACGTCGGAAAATGGCAGCATTGCCTCAAACGGCGCGGCAGTGAACGCCGGTGGCGACATTGACATGAAGGCTGAAAAGGGCGACATCACCCTGACCGCATCTGTCGGACACGGCGAAGACGGCAAGCAGAAGATTCATGCGCACGATGATGGCGTCACCGCAGGCGGCAGTATCAACATGCAGGCGAAAACCATCACTTCCAACGCGGCTGATATTACGGCAGGCCAGGACGTGAATATGAAGGCGAGCGAAGGTGACGTCACCTTCAACGACCTGCATCAGATTGATTCTAACCGTACCATCAATACCGAGATCAACGGTCTGTCCAGCTATACCACCACCGACACCAAAACGGTGACCGGCGAAGCTATCGGCGCAACCGTCAAGGCTGGCGGCAATGTGCAGATTGATGCCAGCAAGAATGTGGTCATCGAAGGCGGCAGCATTGACGCGAAAAGCGGCTCCATCAACGCGGCAGAAAACGTTGAGATAAAGACGTCTGAAAACGTGTCCGCTGAGGAACACACCACACAGTCTCGCCAGTTTGTTGCTGAGGCCGGCATCAGCGGCGCCGGTAAATCCGCCTCGGCTTCCTACGGCAAAAACGACGGCACCACAAAAAATACCACCTCTGGCGACTACACCAGCGCAGGCGGTAATTCTGAAACCTCCGCGATTGGTGCCAAACCGGGCCGCGCACCGATCACCGATACTGCCGGTTTCAAGGTGGGTATGGAAGACACAACCGATACCGTGTCGACCCAGAGCAAGCAGAACACCAACGCGTCCATTAATTTTACCGATTCCGGTTCCGTAAATGCAGGAAAAACGGCGGATATTGGCGGCGCTGACCTCTCCGCCGGAGATAAGCTCAGCATTAACGCGAAGGATGTCGCAAGCACCAAATACGAGGATGAAACCAAAACCACCGTCACACATAAAGACCGCTTTGTCGGTGTTTCAGGTGAGGCCCACAGTGCGGTAGTTGATGCGATCGACAAAACCGGGAATCTCATTGATAAATCGCAGCAAGGCCAGTCGATTAACAGCGGAACCACGACGGCGGAAGTGCTGGGCGATGTGTCCAACATCATGCTAAACGATCTTGCTGGCGGCTCCGTCACTTTCGGCGGGAACACGACAAAAACGAAAGAAACGCGCACCGCAACGGCGGAGAATACCACCAATATTAATGCTAAAAACGTCAGCATTAATTCGACCAACGATACCACGCTCAACGGCGTGAACGTGAACTCGCAGAATACGGAGATCAATGCGGGTGGTAATGTGGACATTAACGCAGCGAAATCAACAACCTCTTACACCAATGAAACCGAAAAACACAAAGGCGGTCTTACCGCAGGCGTGGGAGTGGATATAACTGGCGCAAGCGGCGGTATTTCAGTCGATTACAACGGCAGTACGGAACACGGCTCGGGTAACTCTACGTCGTATAAGAACAGTACTATCAACGGCAACACGGTGACAGTGAACGCTGGCGGTGATATGAACATGAAGGGCGCTAACATCGATGCAGAAAAAGCGGATGTTAACGTTGCAGGCGATATGAATATCACCTCCGTGCAGAATACCGAGCACACCGAAAGTAGCCGCGGTAACTGGGGCGCTTCTGTGGGCATCTCCGTCTCGGCAGCGGGCATCATCCCGAACGCGTCCGTCAACGGGGGCGGCGGCTCTGAAAGTTACGATTCGTCTAAAACAGCGAAGCAATCTGGTATCAATACCAGCGGCGAGCTGAATGTGAAAACCGGAGGCGACCTCAATATGACCGGGGCTAATCTGGTATCTCAGGATGGCACCGGATCGGTGAACGTTGCGGGTGATATCAATGCGAAAACGCTGGAAGACCACGTTGAGCAGGATGGTCTGTACGGCGGTGGCGGCATTGGCCTGAGCAATGGCGTAGTGCCTTCCGGTAACATCTACGTCGACACCGTGGATGAAATTCACTACAACGAAACGCAGAAATCCACTATCGCCGTGGGTGACACCACCAGTGCGACAGTGAATGGCGATCTCAATACCAATAAAGATGAAATGTCGGTTGTCACACGTGATGAGAAAGAAGCAGGAAATAACATTTCCTACACGCTTGCCGATCCGGGGATTCGTAAGAAGAAGAAAAGTGGCGCTGACGCAGACAGCGATACTCCAGCGAAGCCGGATGACGGCCATACGGACGATGGCGGCTGCCCTCAGAAGTGTACGCCGACTAAGCCAGGCTCAACGCAGCAGCAGACGACTACCACGACGCGTACAACGTCTGATTCTCAGCATATGACGATTGAGAAAACGACGGCGACAACGACCTCCACGTCCGCCTCTTCGGTGGTCCATAAGGAGGCCGTCGCGTCTGAAACCGCACGCAGTGAAGCCGTGCCAAACGTTGCGCCGTCAACGTCCCAGCCGCTGACGCCAAAAGCGAAACCAGAGGCCGCAACGGTTACGCCAAAAGCGAAACCAGAAGCCACAACGGTTACGCCAGTGAAGAAATGGGCCGTACCGGAAACTAACTATCCGGTGCTCTCTCCTGGCTCTGCAACGGGTAAAACCGGTAAAGACATGCCGAAAACACCGGACCACAGGAAGTGGAATGGCGACATGACCAACGGCGTTGCGCCATCCAGCAACACCAAAGGCGATGACGTCAAGCTCTCGCCGGGTTCGTCCACCGGTCAGACCGGGATGGATATGCCGAAAACGCCGGAACACAAGCAGTGGAATGGCGACATGACCAACGGCGTTGCGCCATCCAGCAACGCCAAAGGGAATGACGTTAAGCTTTCTCCGGGGTCGTCCACCGGTCAGACCGGGATGGACATGCCGAAAACGCCGGAACACAAACAGTGGAATGGCGACATGAGCAAAGGTGCGATGAACGCGCGTCCACAGTGGAAGGCGTTGCAAATCGATCGACCGATTGATATCTATGCTCCGGTAACCATTACCTTCACCGACGAGCAGTACAGCTAAAACAAAAGGGTCTGACTTTCGTCAGACCCTTTTTTAACGCCCCTTTCGAACGTTATTCGTCTTCCAGATACGTATATCCGTACAGACCCGCTTCAAACTCTTCCAGGAACTGCTGCTGCAGCGCATCGTCCAGCCCGGTGTTTTTCACCTGGTCGCGGAACTGCGTGAGCAGGGTTTTCGGATCCAGCTGAACGTATTCCAGCATGTCCGCCACGGTATCCCCTTCGTCAGACAGCTCAACTTCCACGCTGCCGTCAGGGAAGACAAACACGTCGACCGCCTCGGTATCGCCGAACAGGTTGTGCATGTTGCCGAGGATCTCCTGATACGCACCGACCATAAAGAAGCCCAGCATTGGCGGGTTCTCCGGGTCGTATTCCGGCATTGGCATCGTCGTGGCGATACCGTCGCCGTCCACGTAGTGGTCGATAGCGCCGTCAGAGTCGCAGGTGATGTCCAGCAGCACCGCGCGACGTTCCGGGGCGTGATTCAATCCTTCCAGCGGCAGAACCGGGAACAGCTGATCGATACCCCAGGCATCCGGCATCGACTGGAACAGCGAGAAGTTGACGTAAATCTTATCCGCCATACGCTCCTGCAGCTCGTCGATTATCGGACGGTGGGCGCGGTTGCTCGGGTCGAGCTGCTTCTGCACTTCATGGCACATATTCAGATAGAGCTGCTCTGCCCACGCGCGCTCCTGCAGGCTGAAGGTGCCTGAAGAGTAGCCGACGTGAATATCGTGCAGATCCATCTGGCTGTCGTGAAGCCATTCGCGCAGGGAACGACGCGTGCCGGGCTCGTGCATCTCCTGCCAGGTTTCCCACATGCTTTGCAGGGAACGCGGGGCATCGTCTGCCGGCGGCGTCGCTTCGGTGGTTTCGCTCCGCTCAACGCCGATAATGTTAGAGACCAGCACCGTATGGTGCGCGGTCACCGCGCGACCGGATTCGGTAATCACCGTCGGGTGCGGCAGGCCGTTCTCTTCACAGGCGTCGCCGATCGCCCAGATGATGTTGTTCGCGTATTCGTTCAGGCCGTAGTTTACGGAGCAGTCGGACTGCGAGCGAGTCCCTTCGTAGTCCACGCCCAGGCCGCCGCCCACGTCGAAGCACTGAATATTCACGCCAAGCTTGTGCAGCTCAACGTAGAAACGCGCCGACTCTCGCACGCCGGTGGCGATATCACGAATGTTGGCCATCTGCGAGCCGAGGTGGAAGTGCAGCAGCTGAATGCTGTCCAGACGACCACGCTCGCGCAGAATTTCTACCAGCTGCAGCACCTGGTTGGCCGCCAGGCCGAACTTGGATTTTTCACCGCCGGAGGACTGCCATTTTCCGGAACCCTGCGACGCCAGACGCGCACGCACGCCAAGGCGCGGCACCACGTTCAGACGCTCGGCCTCTTCCAGCACGATAGCGATTTCAGTCATCTTCTCGATAACCAGATAGACCTTGTGGCCCATCTTCTCGCCAATCAGCGCCAGACGAATGTATTCACGGTCTTTATAGCCGTTACAGACGATCACTGAACGGGTCATCCCCGCATGCGCCAGCACGGCCATCAGTTCCGCTTTGGAACCCGCCTCCAGCCCCAGCGGCTCGCCGGAGTGGATCAGCGATTCAATCACGCGGCGGTGCTGGTTTACCTTGATCGGGTAAACCAGGAAGTAGTCGCCTTTATAGCCGTAGGATTCACGCGCGCGTTTGAACGCGGCGTTAATCGAACGCAGACGATGTTGCAGGATCTGCGGGAAGCAGAACAGTGCAGGCAAACGCTGGCCCTGAGCCTCACGGGCTTTCACCAGTTTGGCGAGATCCACGCGCGCTTCTGGGACGTCCGGATCCGGGCAGACGCTGATGTGGCCCAGTTCGTTGACGTCGTAGTAGTTATTGCCCCACCAGGCAATATTGTAAGTGCGCAGCATCTTGCTGGCTTCCTCGGAGCTCATCGCAACCTCCTGCATAGAACGTAGTACACCCTGTTCGCCCGCTGACGAAGGCGAAAAAGAAGACATGTCGTCAGACATAGCGAACCTCAACTCTTTGTATTAAGTGTAAAACAGTTGACTACTATCGCAGCGTTATACGGCGATAACAACCCATAAACGGCTCCGTTTCCCAGCAGAGTATGCTGAAATCCAGACCGTGCGACCGGTTTCTTATTCATATCATTGTAAAACACGTATCCGAACTCTGTATGACAAGGTTCGGCGAAACCACGAGAAAACTCTTGTATTAACAAGAGCGCCCTTGTTCAGTTTTCACAAAGCGTGACCGGCCCTGGAATCCTGAGAAGCGCCGAGATGGGTATAACATCGGCAGGTTTGCAGACTAGAAATGCGGGTTGCGGGAATCAAATGCGCGCCAGAACGGCTGCGCTGAATTAGCGGAAAACGATGGTTCATTATCTCGTATCACCTCCACGGCCGCCTCTGCTGAAACGGACCCCAAGCCAAAGCTAAAAGTTCACTGCTTTACCCGGCTGGAAGTGGCGACACGATGAGTTCATCGAGCGCTTATTTTATATGAGCCGCGCGCCGCGTTTTATACCGAGAAGGGGGCTAAAAAGCAAAACAAAAATGCGCGTGTTGCCAGCACCGTCAGGAATTTTTGCCAGCAGCAATTTCAACTGAGTGAGAGATGAGTCAAAAAAAACTGGAAATCGGGTGAAGAAGTGACCTAAAATAGCCATCCAGATGTTAATCCATCTATACTGATTAACACTCATACTGCCAGTGTCAAAAACCTGCAGGCCTTGGTAGAATTATCTCCTTTGGCTATTCCACACAGCAGCTTGAGCTAACCAAATTCCTCTTAGGTGAAATAAAACATGGCAAAACACCTGTTTACGTCCGAGTCCGTATCAGAAGGACATCCTGATAAAATTGCTGACCAAATCTCCGATGCGGTGCTGGATGCGATCCTCGCGCAGGATCCAAAAGCACGCGTCGCGTGTGAAACCTATGTCAAAACCGGCATGGTTCTGGTTGGCGGTGAGATCACCACCAGCGCATGGGTTGATATCGAAGAGATCACCCGTAACACGGTGCGTGAGATCGGTTATGTGCATTCTGATATGGGCTTTGATGCCAACTCCTGCGCGGTATTGAGCGCAATTGGCAAACAGTCTCCGGACATCAACCAGGGCGTTGACCGTGCCGATCCGCTGGAACAGGGCGCGGGCGACCAGGGCCTGATGTTCGGCTATGCAACCAACGAAACCGACGTGCTGATGCCAGCGCCGGTCACCTACGCACACCGTCTGGTGCAGCGTCAGGCTGAAGTGCGTAAAAACGGCACCCTGCCGTGGCTGCGCCCGGATGCGAAGAGCCAGGTCACCTTCCAGTACGACGACGGTAAAATTGTCGGTATTGACGCGGTGGTTCTGTCTACCCAGCATGCCGAAGATATCGATCAGAAATCCCTGCAGGAAGCAGTGATGGAAGAGATCATCAAGCCGGTTCTGCCAACCGAATGGCTGAGCAGCGCCACCAAATTCTTCATCAACCCAACCGGACGCTTTGTTATCGGCGGCCCAATGGGTGACTGCGGCCTGACCGGTCGTAAAATCATCGTTGATACCTACGGCGGCATGGCGCGTCACGGTGGCGGTGCATTCTCCGGTAAAGATCCATCAAAAGTGGACCGTTCTGCAGCGTACGCGGCACGTTATGTGGCGAAAAACATCGTTGCTGCCGGCCTGGCTGACCGCTGTGAGATTCAGGTTTCCTACGCCATCGGCGTGGCTGAACCCACCTCCATCATGGTGGAAACCTTTGGTACTGAGAAGGTGCCTTCAGAACAGCTGACCCTGCTGGTGCGCGAGTTCTTCGACCTGCGCCCATACGGCCTGATTCAGATGCTGGATCTGCTGCACCCAATCTACAAAGAAACCGCTGCATACGGTCACTTTGGTCGTGAACATTTCCCATGGGAAAAAACCGACAAAGCCGCCCTGCTGCGTGAAGCTGCCGGTCTGAAGTAATCGACTGTCATCGCTTTTAAAAGGCCAGCCTTCGGGCTGGCCTTTTGCATTTGTGCGATCATCCTTGCCCGGCGGCGCTTCGCTTGCACGGGCCTACGAGTTTTGGGCATTTGTAGGCCGGGTAAGGCGCAGCCGCCACCCGGCTGAAAGGCGCACTATTTGGAACCGATTACACCGCACCGGTACCCCTCCGCTTTCAGAATATTCTCTTTGCATGATCGCCATTCTTCTGCTGTTACATTTCCTTTCAGTTAAGTCTGAAATATCTCCTTTCGCGATGCGCCTCACTTCATTTACCTCTATATTTTCAAAGCTTTAATTTTATTTACGGTTGCACACGAGTGTAACCGATTACACCTATGTGATTAATCTCACATATTTTTACGGGTCGCTCACCTACCCTTACCATCAATAAAACTGATAACCCAACTGGAGGGCATAATGCCTGACAATAAAAAACAGGGGCGTACGTCCAACAAGGCGATGACATTCTTCGTCTGTTTCCTCGCCGCCCTGGCAGGATTACTTTTTGGCCTGGATATCGGCGTGATTGCCGGTGCATTACCTTTCATCACTGACGAGTTCCAGATTAGCGCTCACACCCAGGAATGGGTGGTCAGCTCCATGATGTTCGGTGCGGCCGTTGGGGCCGTCGGCAGCGGCTGGCTCTCCTTCAAACTCGGACGTAAAAAGAGCCTGATGATTGGCGCGATCCTGTTCGTGGCCGGCTCACTCTTCTCTGCCGCAGCGCCTAACGTTGAGGTTCTGCTGGTTTCCCGCGTGCTGCTCGGTCTGGCCGTGGGCGTGGCGTCCTATACCGCCCCACTGTATCTGTCGGAAATCGCGCCGGAGAAAATCCGCGGCAGTATGATTTCGATGTACCAGCTCATGATCACCATCGGTATCCTGGGCGCGTACCTTTCCGATACCGCGTTTAGCTACAGCGGCGCATGGCGCTGGATGCTCGGCGTGATCATCATCCCTGCGGTTCTGCTGCTGATTGGCGTCTTCTTCCTGCCGGACAGCCCGCGCTGGTTTGCTGCAAAACGTCGCTTCCACGATGCCGAACGCGTGCTGATGCGCCTGCGCGATACCAGCGCGGAAGCGAAAAACGAGCTGGAAGAGATCCGCGAAAGCCTGAAGGTCAAACAGTCCGGCTGGGCGCTGTTTAAAGAGAACAGCAACTTCCGCCGGGCGGTGTTCCTCGGCGTGCTGCTCCAGGTGATGCAGCAGTTCACCGGGATGAACGTCATCATGTACTACGCGCCCAAAATCTTTGAGCTGGCGGGTTATACCAACACCACCGAGCAGATGTGGGGGACCGTCATCGTGGGTCTGACCAACGTGCTGGCGACCTTTATCGCCATCGGTCTGGTGGACCGCTGGGGACGTAAGCCAACCCTGACGCTGGGCTTCCTGGTGATGGCGGCCGGTATGGGCGTCCTCGGTACCATGATGCATGTGGGCATTCACTCCCCAACCGCCCAGTACTTTGCGGTAGGCATGCTGCTGATGTTTATCGTCGGGTTTGCGATGAGCGCCGGGCCGCTGATCTGGGTGCTGTGCTCTGAGATCCAGCCGCTGAAAGGACGTGATTTTGGTATCACCTGCTCTACCGCAACCAACTGGATTGCCAACATGATCGTCGGCGCAACGTTCCTGACCATGCTCAACACTCTGGGCAATGCCAATACCTTCTGGGTCTACGCCGGTCTGAACATCTTCTTTATTGTGCTGACCATCTGGCTGGTTCCAGAAACCAAACACGTGTCTCTGGAACATATTGAACGTAACCTGATGAAAGGTCGCCCGCTGCGCGAAATCGGCGCCCACGACTGATCCTCTTGCGGGAGGCGCCTCTTGCGCCTCCCCGCTTCCCGCTTTATGCTCTGCCCCTATGAAAGCTCCCCGTCTCCCCATCGCCATTCAGCAAGCCGTTATGCGCAGCCTGCGGGAAAAACTCGCCCAGGCGAACCTGAAGCTTGGTCGCAATTACCCTGAACCCAAACTCGTCTACCAGCAGCGTGGCACCTCGGCCGGTACCGCCTGGCTGGAATCCTATGAGATCCGCCTGAACCCGGTGCTGATGATGGAAAACCAGCAGGCGTTTATTGATGAGGTGGTGCCGCACGAGCTGGCGCACCTGCTGGTGTGGAAACACTTCGGACGCGTCGCCCCCCACGGCAAGGAGTGGAAGTGGATGATGGAAGCGGTGCTCGGCGTTCCGGCGCGCAGAACCCATCAGTTCGAGCTGGAATCGGTGCGCCGCAATACCTTCCCCTACCGCTGCCAGTGTCAGCAACATCAGCTTACCGTCCGCCGCCATAATCGCGTGGTGCGCGGCGAGGCAACCTACCGCTGCGTGAAATGCGGCGAGCCGCTGGTGGCGGAATAATTATCTGAACGTTCAGGAACTTTCCTGATCTGACTGATTGCATACAGGAACAACATTCGTTACGTTGCGGGCTCGTTTTGACACGGAGTGTAAGATGTCCCGTAATTTTTCTCTCGCGGTCGCCTTTCTGACGACGGCGCTCTCAGGCCACGCCCTGGCCGACGGTATCAACAGTTTCTCACAGGCCAAAGCGGCCGGTGTAAAGGTCAACGCTGACGTACCGGGCGATTTCTACTGCGGCTGTAAAATTAACTGGAAGGGTAAAAAAGGGCTCGTTGACCTTGAGTCCTGCGGCTACAAGGTGCGTAAAAACGAAAACCGCGCCAGCCGTATTGAATGGGAACATGTCGTTCCGGCATGGCAGTTTGGCCACCAGCGCCAGTGCTGGCAGGATGGCGGACGTAAAAACTGCGCCAAAGATCCGGTATACCGCCAGATGGAAAGCGACATGCATAACCTGCAGCCCGCGGTGGGCGAAGTGAACGGCGATCGCGGCAACTTCATGTACAGCCAGTGGAACGGTGGCGAAGGTCAGTACGGCCAGTGCGGTATGAAGATTGATTTTAAAGAGAAAGTCGCCGAGCCCCCTGCCCGCGCGCGCGGCAGCATTGCCCGCACCTATTTCTATATGCGTGACCGTTACGATCTCAACCTCTCCCGCCAGCAGACCCAGTTGTTCAACGCCTGGGACAAGCAATACCCGGTGACGGAGTGGGAATGCCAGCGCGACGAGCGTATCGCCAGAGTCCAGGGGAATCACAACCCTTACGTCCAGCGGGCTTGCCAGGCGCAAAAGAGCTAACCTACACTACGGCAATTCGCTTATATCGCATGACACATGGAATTTCTGACTATGCGCATTCCCCGCATTTACCATCCTGAACTGATTACCGCAGGCCGTGAAATCGCCCTGTCTGATGACGCCGCCAACCACGTTGGCCGCGTGCTGCGCATGGGCGCCGGCCAGGCAATACAATTGTTCGACGGCTCTAACCAGGTTTTCGACGCGGAAATCACGAGGGCGGATAAAAAAAGCGTACACGTGAACGTCCTGCGCGGTGAAGTGGATGACCGGGAATCACCGCTGCATATCCATCTGGGCCAGGTGATGTCGCGCGGCGAGAAAATGGAGTTCACGATTCAGAAATCCATTGAACTGGGTGTAAGCCTCATTACGCCACTTTTTTCTGAGCGCTGTGGCGTTAAACTGGATGCGGAACGTCTGAACAAAAAGATCCAGCAGTGGCAGAAAATTGCCATCGCGGCTTGCGAACAGAGTGGCCGCAACCGTATTCCGGAGATCCGATCGGCGATGGATCTGGAGGAGTGGTGTGCAGAAGAGGACAGTGGGCTGAAGCTCAATCTTCATCCGCGCGCCAGCGCCAGCATCAATACGCTGCCGCTGCCCGTTGAGCGCGTTCGCCTGCTGATTGGCCCTGAAGGCGGCCTGTCGGCGGACGAAATTGCGATGACGGCACGTTACCAGTTTACTGATATTCTGTTGGGACCTCGCGTTCTGCGCACTGAGACAACGGCACTCACGGCCATTACCGCGCTACAGGTACGGTTTGGCGATCTGGGTTGACGCATTATTGGAGAGAAAGATGATCAAGCTCGGCATCGTGATGGACCCCATCGCAAACATCAACATCAAGAAAGATTCCAGCTTCGCCATGCTGCTGGAAGCGCAGCGTCGCGGCTATGAACTCCACTATATGGAGATGAACGATCTTTACCTGATCAACGGTGAAGCCCGCGCCCGCACCCGCATCGTTAACGTCGAGCAGAACTACGACAAATGGTATGAGTTCGGCACCGAGCAGGACATTGCCCTGGCCGATCTCAACGTCATTCTGATGCGTAAAGATCCGCCGTTCGACACCGAGTATATCTACTGCACCTATATCCTTGAACGTGCAGAAGAGAAGGGAACGCTGATCGTCAACAAGCCGCAGAGCCTGCGCGACTGTAACGAGAAGCTCTACACCGCCTGGTTCTCTGACCTGACGCCGGAAACCCTGGTGACCCGCAGCAAGGCGCAGTTGAAGGCATTCTGGCAGAAGCACGGCGACATCATCATGAAGCCGCTGGACGGGATGGGCGGCGCGTCGATTTTCCGCGTGAAAGAAGGCGACCCGAACATTGGCGTGATTGCCGAAACCCTGACCGAACTGGGCACCCGTTACTGCATGGCACAGAACTATATTCCGGCAATCAAGGACGGCGACAAACGCGTGCTGGTGGTGGATGGCGAACCGGTCCCTTACTGCCTGGCGCGTATCCCGCAGGGTGGCGAAACCCGTGGTAACCTGGCGGCCGGTGGCCGGGGTGAACCGCGTCCGTTGACCGAAAGCGACTGGGAAATTGCCCGCCGCGTAGGCCCGACGCTGAAAGCCAAAGGCCTGATCTTCGTCGGACTGGATATCATCGGCGATCGTCTGACCGAAGTGAACGTCACCAGCCCGACCTGCATTCGTGAAATTGAAGCGGAATTCCCGGTCTCGATCACCGGAATGCTGATGGACGCCATCGAAAAACGCCTGCAGAAATAACCCACCAATGAGTGACAGCGCCCGGGTTTCTCCGCATACTGGTCGCTGTCGCTTTTTAAACCAGGAAACAGTACCTCTGACAATGAATTTACAGCATCACTTTCTTATTGCCATGCCTGCTCTCCAGGACCCGATTTTTCGCCGCGCCGTGGTTTATATTTGTGAATACAATGAAGACGGTGCGATGGGTATTATCATTAATAAACCGCTGGAAAATCTTCAGGTTGAAGGGATTCTGGACAAGCTGAAAATCCCGGCTGAAGCGCGACTGCCGGAGATCCGGCTTGATAAGCCCGTGATGCTGGGTGGACCTCTTGCAGAAGATCGCGGCTTTATCCTGCATACGCCGCCGGTGTTCTCTTCCAGTATTCGCATTTCGGATAACACCGTCATCACCACCTCGCGTGACGTGCTCGAAACGCTGGGCACCGCAGAGCAGCCTTCTGAAGTGCTGGTGGCGCTGGGCTATTCGTCGTGGGAAAAAGGCCAGCTTGAGCAGGAGATCCTCGATAACGCCTGGCTCACCGCCCCTGCGGACATGAATATCCTGTTTAAAACGCCGATAGCCGATCGCTGGCGCGACGCGGCGAAGTTGATTGGCATTGATATCCTGACCATGCCTGGCGTAGCGGGGCACGCCTGATGAGCGGAACGCTTCTGGCCTTCGATTTTGGCACCAAAAGCATTGGCGTCGCCGTGGGGCAGCGCATCACCGGTACCGCGCGTCCGCTTGCGGCCCTGAAGGCCAACGACGGTACGCCGGACTGGAATCTCATTGAGCGTCTGCTCAAAGAGTGGCAGCCGGATGACGTGATTGTCGGATTACCGCTCAACATGGACGGTACCGAACAGCCGCTGACCGCCCGGGCGCGTAAGTTCGCCAATAAAATCCATGGTCGCTTTGGCGTCTCCGTGAAGCTGCACGACGAGCGTCTCAGCACCGTCGAAGCGCGTGCGGGTCTGTTTGAACACGGTGGCTTCCGCGCGCTCAATAAAGGCAGCGTGGACTCCGCTTCTGCCGTCATCATCCTCGAAAGCTATTTCGAGCAGGGCTTTTAAGCACAGGGGCCTACAACCGCCCCTGCGACCGTCTCTCCGCCAGGCTTTGGTCAAAGTTCTGCATGCCTGCCTGCTGTCCGGTTTGAATAATGCCGGGCAGCTGCCACGTTTTTCCTTCTCGTATCAGATTCGCCGCCGCCGCGGTATTCACCAGCAGCTCATACAGCGCGACGCGCCCGTCCTGTAAGTCAGGAACCAGCTTCTGCGCCAGCACCGCCCGCAGGCTGCCGGCCAGCTGGTTACGCACCGGATCTTTCTCCTGCGCCGGGAACGTATCGACCAGCCGCTCAATCGCCTGCGATGCCCCGCGCGTATGCAGCGTCGCCAGCACCAGATGCCCGGTCTCCGCTGCCGTTAGCGCCAGGCGGATCGTTTCGCTGTCGCGCAACTCTCCCAGTAAAATCACGTCCGGATCCTGGCGTAAGGCACTGCGCAGCGCATCGGCAAATGACGGGCTGTGCTGGCCGATCTCCCGCTGCTGGATCAGGCAACGTGCGCTCTGATAGATAAACTCCACCGGATCTTCGAGCGTGAGAATATGGCCGTCAGTATGGTGGTTGAGAAAATCGACCATCGCCGCCAGCGTCGTAGATTTGCCGCTGCCGGTCGCCCCCGTCACCAGAATCAACCCGGACGCATTGGTTAACAGTTCCGGGATAACCCTCGGTGCGCCCAGCGAAGCGAGCTGCGGACAGGTACGCGGCAACAGCCGTAGCGTCACAGAGACTCCGTGCATCTGCTTAAAGGCACTGCCGCGCAGGCGCTGGCCTCCCGCCACCGTCGCGGCAAAATCCACCTGCCCGTTGGCCCACCATATCCCCTGCTGCTCATCGTTGAGCCACGCTTTTAACAACGCCCCGAGGTCCGGAGAAGGAAACGGTGCCGGTTCAAGGCGGCCCGTTCTGCGCCAGCGAGGTGGCGAATCACTGCACAGGTGTAGATCGGAGACGTTATGCTTTACACTAAGGGCCACAATTTCTTCCACATCTATAGACTACTCCTCGGAAAATGAACGACATTGCGCATAACCTGGCACAGGTCCGGGACAAAATCTCAGCCGCCGCAACGCGTTGCGGCCGGGCTTCAGAAGAAATTACGCTGCTTGCAGTCAGCAAAACCAAGCCTGCGAGCGCCATCGCAGAAGCCATTGACGCAGGCCAGCGGGCGTTTGGTGAAAACTACGTCCAGGAAGGCGTGGATAAAATTCGCTACTTCCAGGAACAGGGGAAGACGGATCTGCAGTGGCACTTTATCGGCCCACTGCAGTCGAACAAAAGCCGTCTGGTGGCGGAGCACTTCGACTGGTGCCATACCGTTGACCGTCTGCGCATTGCGACACGCCTGAACGACCAGCGTCCGGCAGAGATGCCAGCGCTTAACGTGCTGATTCAAATCAACATCAGCGATGAAAACAGCAAGTCCGGTATTGCGCTGAGCGAGCTGGATGCGCTGGCAGCCGAGGTGGCCGAACTGCCGCGCTTAAGCCTGCGTGGTTTGATGGCAATCCCGGCGCCTGAGTCAAGTTATGAAAGGCAGTTTGCCGTGGCACAGCAAATGGCTGTAGCATTTGAGGCGCTTAAAGCGCGCTATAACACGGTAGACACGCTTTCTCTGGGCATGTCGGATGATATGGAAGCCGCCATTGCGGCAGGCAGCACGATGGTGCGCATCGGCACGGCAATTTTCGGTGCGCGCGACTACTCAAAATAATAAGGAAACCTGAGGAACGCCATGAAGACGTTGACTTTCCTGCTCTCAACGGTCATTGAGCTGTACACGATGGCGCTTTTGCTGCGCGTCTGGATGCAGTGGGCCCGCTGTGATTTTTACAATCCGTTCTCGCAGTTTGTCGTGAAAATCACGCAGCCTGTTGTCGGACCGCTGCGCCGTATTATCCCGGCCATGGGGCCCATCGACAGTTCGTCTCTGCTGGTGGCGTTTATTCTGAGCGTTATCAAAGCGATTGTGCTGTTTATGGTCTTCACCTTCCAGCCGATCATCTGGATTGTCGCCGTCCTGATTTTGATCAAAACCATCGGTCTGCTGATCTTCTGGGTGCTGCTGGTCATGGCGATCATGAGTTGGGTGAGCCAGGGCCGTAGCCCGGTGGAGTACGCCTTGATTCAGCTGACCGAGCCGCTGCTGCGCCCGATCCGTAACCTGCTTCCGTCTATGGGCGGCATCGATTTTTCGCCGATGATCCTGGTTCTGCTGCTCTATGTGATCAACATGGGGGTCGCTGAACTGCTGCAGTCCACGGGCGATATGCTGCTGCCGGGGCTGTGGATGGCGCTATGAGTGCCGTAAGCACCTGCGCTGACGGGCTGGTTTTACGGCTGTATATTCAGCCGAAAGCCAGCCGTGACGGTATTGTTGGACTGCATGGCGACGAGTTAAAAGTCGCCATCACTGCCCCGCCGGTTGACGGCCAGGCGAACGCGCATCTGACCAAATATCTGGCAAAACAGTTTCGCGTCGCCAAAAGCCAGGTCATCATTGAAAAAGGCGAACTGGGGCGACATAAACAGGTAAAAATCCTTAATCCGCAATCTATCCCGACGGAAGTCGCGGCTCTGACAGAACAGGACTAAACCATGCAGAAAGTTGTTCTCGCGACCGGCAACGCCGGTAAAGTGCGCGAGCTGGCCTCGCTATTAAATGATTTTGGTCTGGACGTGGTCGCCCAGACCGATCTTGGCGTGGATTCCGCCGAAGAGACGGGGCTGACGTTTATCGAAAACGCGATCCTCAAAGCACGCCACGCTGCGCAGGTAACTGGCCTCCCCGCGATTGCCGACGACTCCGGCCTGGCCGTAGACGCCCTCGGCGGCGCGCCGGGGATCTACTCTGCCCGCTATTCCGGCGTTGACGCTACCGACCAGCAGAATCTGGAAAAGCTGCTTGTCGCCCTGAAAGACGTCCCGGACGAACAGCGCACCGCGCAGTTCCACTGCGTGCTGGTCTATCTGCGTCACGCGGAAGACCCGACGCCGATCGTCTGCCACGGCAGCTGGCCGGGCGTGATTACCCGTGAAGCAGCGGGCAACGGCGGCTTTGGTTACGACCCGATTTTCTTTGTCCCTTCCGAGGGCAAAACCGCTGCGGAACTGACCCGCGAAGAAAAAAGCGCGATATCCCACCGCGGACGCGCGCTGAAACTGTTACTGGAAGCACTGCGTAATGGCTAATTTGCCACCTCTGAGTCTTTATATTCACATCCCGTGGTGCGTGCAAAAATGCCCGTACTGTGATTTCAACTCGCACGCGCTGAAGGGCGAAGTGCCGCACGATGACTACGTTGCGCATCTGCTGGCCGACCTGGATGCCGATGTACCTTACGCACAGGGACGTGAAGTTAAGACCATTTTCATTGGTGGCGGTACGCCGAGCCTGCTGTCAGGCCCGGCGATGCAAACGCTGCTGGACGGCGTGCGTGCGCGCCTGAACCTGGCAGCGGATGCTGAAATTACGATGGAAGCCAACCCCGGCACCGTTGAGGCCGACCGTTTTGTCGACTACCAGCGCGCGGGCGTGAACCGCATCTCCATCGGCGTGCAGAGCTTTAGCGAGCCGAAGCTGAAGCGCCTGGGGCGTATTCACGGCCCGGAAGAGGCGAAACGCGCGGCAAACCTGGCGACCGGTCTTAATCTTCGCAGCTTTAACCTGGATCTGATGCACGGCCTGCCGGATCAGTCTCTGGAAGAGGCGCTGGACGATTTGCGCCAGGCCATTGCGCTGAATCCCCCTCATCTGTCGTGGTACCAGCTCACCATCGAGCCCAACACCCTGTTTGGCTCGCGTCCGCCGGTGCTGCCGGATGACGACGCGCTGTGGGATATCTTCGAGCAGGGTCACCAGCTGTTAACCGCGGCGGGCTATCAGCAGTACGAAACGTCGGCATATGCAAAGCCGGGCTACCAGTGTCAGCACAACCTGAACTACTGGCGCTTTGGCGACTATCTCGGCATCGGCTGCGGCGCACACGGCAAGGTGACCTTCCCGGACGGGCGTATTCTGCGTACTGCCAAAACCCGCCACCCTCGCGGGTATATGGAAGGCCGCTACCTGGAGCGTCAGCACGACGTCGAGGCGGCGGATAAGCCGTTTGAGTTCTTTATGAACCGCTTCCGTCTGCTGGAAGCCGCGCCGCGCGCTGAGTTTGCGCTGTACACCGGGCTGCCGGAGTCGGTGATTCGCCCGCAGATCGACGAAGCGCTGGCGCAGGGGTATCTCACGGAATGTGAGGAATACTGGCAGATCACCGAGCACGGCAAACTGTTCCTCAATTCCCTTCTTGAGCTGTTCCTCGCCGAAGAAGCTGAAGGCTGATTCAGGATTTTGCATCCCGTTCTGCCGGCTGAGGGAAAGGCTGGCAGAGTGTGGGGATGATCGACCTGAAGAAACAGTCGATCACCATGGGTAAAGGATGTTAAAAAGTGTTCACCATGTCCCCGAACACCTGTCTACCATGTCCCCGGACCGTACACCCTAAAAGGGAGAGGGTTAGGGTTAGGGGACCTTACTTCAGCGTCCCCACCAGCGCCTTCCGGCTGTCTTCCAGCGACACCACGCGTTTACACACGTCTTTGCCGAACTGCTGGAAATCATCTTCCTGGTTTTTCCACTCATTCTGAATGGAGGTTTGCAGGCCGCCCAGACTGCCCAGCACGCCCTGCAGCGGGTTACCGCCGCCTTTCAGCACCGCTTTGGCGCCCATCTCGTTGATGCTGTCCTGCAGGATGCCGCCCATCGCCTGGTTCACCAGCTGCTGCCCGTCAGCACGGACCTGATCGATCGCCTTGTAGTGGAACGTCAGGCCGTCGGAGCGCGTCTCGATAATGCGGTTCATCTGTTCTTTAAGCTGCTTGTCCAGCTTCGTCAGGCGGGTGCGCATGTTACTGCTCTCACCCACCTCTTTGGTGATGATCTTATCCAGCGCCACGCGGCTCTTTTCGACGCGCGTCAGGGCACCTTCATTAATCCACGGCAGCGCGGTACGCAATTCGGACTGGTAGTCTTTCGCCTGCTCGCGCTGTGCGGCAGTCAGGTTGTACTGTTTGCCGTTATAGGTGACGTTCCCTTCTGGCGTAATTACCAGATTGCCGTTCTCGCCTTTGACCTGCACGGTTTGCGGGCTTAACACCACGTCATCACGCGGGGTGACGCTACATTGATAATCCGCATGGGCGGTGAATCCGGTTGCCATCAAAGCAACAGCCAGCAACGTTTTGCGCATCTTAAACACTCCCTCAGACAAAACGGGCCAGCTAATGCTGGCCCTTGACTGCTTTATTAGTCCCACCAAACGTCGAAAAGTTCGCTGACGCGGACATCTTCGAGCTTGTGATCTTCAAGCCATTTACGGACCAGGGCCTGATGTTCTTCGGTGCATTTACCCACTTCCTGGGTGCAGATCAGACCTTCCCAGGCCAGATAGCCGCTACCGTCGAAGGCCAGTTTGTTTGGCTCGATCACCTCGTTGATGAACGCATCCACGTCCTGATCGATCTGCTCAACGCTGGTGCCTTCCGGGAAACGCCACGCAACGGAGAAGCCAACTTCCTGGAATTCTTCGATGTGCATCTTTTTACGCAGACGACGGCTACGATTCTTTGCCATTATTTCACCCTCTCGAACATTAAGTCCCATACACCGTGACCAAGACGATGGCCACGCTGTTCAAATTTCGTTACCGGACGCGATTCCGGACGCGGTACATAGTCGTTATTCGCAGACTGGTTTTTATAACCGTCGAGCGACGACATCACTTCCAGCATATGTTCCGCATACGGTTCCCAGTCGGTTGCCATATGGAAGACACCGCCCAGCTTCAGCTTGCTTTTAACCAGCTCGGCAAACGGCGCCTGAACGATACGGCGTTTATTATGACGCGCTTTGTGCCACGGGTCAGGGAAAAAGAGCTGAACCATGGTTAAAGAATTGTCAGGAATCATTTTGTGCAGCACTTCCACCGCGTCGTGACACATCACGCGCAGGTTCTCAACGCCCTCTTCATGGGCCGTTGCCAGACACGCACCGACGCCCGGGGAGTGGACTTCGATACCGAGGAAGTTCTGCTCCGGGCGCGCTTTCGCCATGGTCACCAGCGAGGCGCCCATACCGAAGCCAATTTCCAGCGTGACCGGCGCGTCGCGGCCAAACAGCTCGGCAAAATCCAGAGGCTGCTCGCTGAACTCAACGCCCATCACCGGCCAGTAGTTGTCCAGCGCGTGTTGCTGACCTTTTGTCAGGCGGCCCTGACGACGGACAAAGCTGCGAATACGGCGCAGCGGGCGACCGTTTTCATCAAATTCCGGTGAAATGACGTCGTTTTTCATAAAAGAGTTGTCTGCTTGTGAGAATGTTCGGGAAACGGGCATTATCCAAAGTTAAGGCTTCTATGCAAGCATGGGAAAGATCCGGTTTACAGCAGATTGACGCTGTGCTGCAATCTGCGTCCCTGATTATGCGAATCGATGACCATGCAAGCCTCTCAATTTTCAGCCCAGGTGCTGGACTGGTACGACAAATACGGGCGTAAAACCCTGCCCTGGCAAATTGAAAAAACGCCTTACAAAGTATGGCTCTCCGAGGTGATGTTGCAACAAACGCAGGTCGCCACGGTAATCCCTTACTTCGAGCGTTTTATGGCGCGCTTCCCGACGGTCACCGATCTGGCGAACGCCCCGCTTGACGAGGTGCTGCACCTGTGGACCGGGCTGGGCTATTACGCCCGCGCGCGCAACCTGCACAAGGCCGCACAGCAGGTCGCGACGCGCCACAACGGGAAATTCCCGGAAACCTTCGATGAGGTGGCCGATCTCCCCGGCGTGGGACGCTCAACCGCAGGCGCTATTCTCTCCCTGTCTTTAGGCAAGCATTTCCCGATCCTCGACGGCAATGTGAAGCGCGTGCTGGCACGCTGCTATGCCGTTGACGGCTGGCCGGGGAAGAAGGATGTTGAAAAACGCCTTTGGGAAATCAGTGAAGCGGTTACCCCAGCCAACGGCGTCGAGCGTTTCAACCAGGCGATGATGGATCTCGGCGCCATGGTCTGCACGCGCTCAAAACCCAAATGCGAACTCTGCCCGGTGAATAACCTCTGCGTGGCGTATGCCAATCATTCCTGGGCGCAGTATCCGGGCAAGAAACCCAAACAGACGCTGCCGGAGCGCACCGGCTATATGCTGCTGATGCAGCACGGCGATGAGGTCTTCCTCGCCCAGCGTCCGCCGAGCGGTCTGTGGGGTGGTCTATACTGCTTCCCACAGTTTGAAGATGAAGACTTGCTGCGTGAATGGCTTAAACAGCGCGGGATTGCTGCCGATAACCTGACGCAGCAGACCGCGTTTCGCCACACCTTCAGCCATTTCCATCTGGATATTGTGCCGATGTGGCTTCCCGTGTCCTCCTTCGCCTCGTGCATGGATGAAGGCACCGCTCTCTGGTATAACTTAGCGCAACCGCCATCAGTCGGACTGGCGGCTCCCGTGGAGCGCCTGTTACAGCAATTACGTGCCGGTGCAATGGTTTAGCATCGACAAGAAAAAGAGGAATGAGTATGGCCAGAACGATTTTTTGTACTTTCCTGCAGCGTGACGCTGAGGGCCAGGATTTCCAGCTTTATCCGGGCGAGCTGGGTAAACGCATCTACAATGAAATCTCCAAAGAAGCCTGGGGACAGTGGCAGAAAAAGCAGACCATGCTGATTAACGAGAAGAAACTCAGCATGATGAACCCGGAACACCGCAAGCTGCTGGAGCAGGAGATGGTGAGCTTCCTGTTCGAAGGTAAAGACGTGCACATCGAAGGCTATACGCCACCGGAAAAATAACATCGAGCGGCTGTTGCCCGGCGGCGCTTCGCTTGCACGGGCCTACGGTTTTGTAGGCCGGGTAAGCGCAGCGCCACCCGGCGAAAGCAACGACTAAGCAAACACAACACGCACTCCCGGAATGATGAAAAAACTTTTAGCGCTAGCCCTTGTTGCGCCGTTGCTTGTCTCATGTTCGTCAAAAAAAGGCGATGATTACAACGAAGCCTGGATCAAGGACACCAACGGTTTTGACATTTTGATGGGGCAGTTTGCCCACAACATCGAGAACATATGGGGATTTAACGAAGTTCTTATTGCCGGACCTAAGGACTACGTTAAGTACACCGACGCCTATCTGACCCGTAGCCACATCAACTTTGATGAGGGGACGATCACGATTGAGACCATCGCAGGCACAGACCCTGCGGCTCGACTCCGTCAGGCCATTATCAAAACCCTGCTGATGGGTGACGATCCGGGCTCTATCGATCTCTACTCCGATGCCGACGATATCACCATCTCGAAAGAGCCGTTCCTGTACGGTCAGGTCGTCGATCAGACCGGCCAGCCGATCCGCTGGGAAGGTCGCGCCACGAAATTTGCCGACTACCTGCTGCAAACGCGCCTGAAGAGCCGGTCGAACGGTCTGAAGATCATCTATAGCGTCACCATCAACCTCGTCCCGAACCACCTCGACAAGCGTGCGCATAAGTATCTGGGCATGGTGCGTCAGGCCTCGCGTAAATACGGCGTGGATGAGTCGCTGATCCTGGCGATTATGCAGACCGAATCCTCGTTTAACCCGTATGCGGTAAGCCGTTCCGACGCCCTGGGGCTGATGCAGGTGGTGCAGCACAGCGCCGGTAAAGACGTGTTCCGCGCGCAGGGGAAATCCGGCACGCCGAGCCGCAGCTATCTGTTCGACCCGCAGAGCAACATTGATACCGGCACGGCCTATCTGGCGATGCTGAACAATGTCTACCTCGGCGGCATCGACAACCCGACGTCGCGTCGCTATGCGGTGATCACCGCCTATAACGGCGGCGCGGGCAGCGTGCTGCGCGTCTTCTCAAATGACAAAGTGCAGGCCGCGAACATCATCAACAGCATGGCGCCGGGGGATGTCTACGCCACCCTGACCACCCGCCACCCGTCCGCGGAATCCCGTCGTTATCTGTATAAGGTGAATACGGCGCAGAAGAACTACCGTCGCCGGTGATCCGCACACCTTCTCCTGCAAGGAGAAGGTGTTCTGCTTCCCCCCACCCATACGAAAATGTTATTTGCATCACAATCCAAACTGCAAATTAATGTGGATTGCATTTTTTTGCGGGAGGTAACAAAACATATCGTTGCCAACTGATAGAATTGCATCAAATAACAACCCTGAATGTTTCTATAACAACATATCTCCCGCTCACTTGTGAGGAAAGTAACATGAACCTTAAGCTGCAGCTTAAAATATTGTCGTTTCTGCAGTTCTGCCTGTGGGGTAGCTGGCTGACTACACTCGGCTCCTATATGTTTGTGACGCTCAAGTTCGATGGTGCGTCAATCGGTGCCGTCTACAGCTCGCTCGGTATTGCGGCTGTCTTCATGCCAACGCTGCTGGGGATCGTGGCGGATAAATGGTTAAGCGCCAAATGGCTGTACATGCTTTGCCACCTGGTGGGCGCGGGGACGCTGTTTATGGCAGCCCAGGTGACCACGCCGGGGGCGATGTTCATGGTGATTCTGCTCAACTCGCTGGCCTATATGCCAACGCTTGGGCTGATCAACACCATCTCCTACTACCGCCTGAAGTCCGCGGATATGGATATCGTCACCGATTTCCCGCCAATCCGTATCTGGGGCACCATCGGCTTTATCATGGCGATGTGGGGCGTGAGCTTTGCGGGCTTCGAACTGAGCCATATGCAGCTCTATATCGGTGCGGCGCTCTCCGTGCTGCTGGCGATCTTCACCCTGACGCTGCCAACCATTCCGGTGTCTAACCAGCAGAAAAACCAGAGCTGGAGCACCATGCTCGGCCTGGATGCCTTCGCGCTGTTCAAAAACAAACGCATGGCGATCTTCTTCATCTTCTCCATGCTGCTGGGCGCGGAGCTGCAGATCACCAACATGTTCGGCAACACCTTCCTGCACAGCTTCGATAACAACCCGCTGTTCTCCGGCAGCTTTATCGTTGAGCATGCATCGGTGATGATGTCCATCTCTCAGATCTCTGAGACGCTGTTCATCCTGACCATCCCGTTCTTCCTGAGCCGCTACGGCATCAAGAACGTCATGCTGATCAGTATCGCGGCGTGGATGCTGCGCTTCGGTCTGTTCGCCTACGGCGACCCAAGCCCGTTCGGCACGGTGCTGCTGGTGCTATCGATGATTGTTTACGGCTGCGCCTTCGACTTCTTCAACATCTCCGGCTCGGTGTTTGTGGAAAAAGAGGTTAAACCTGAAATCCGCGCCAGCGCGCAGGGTATGTTCCTGATGATGACCAACGGCTTCGGCTGTATTCTGGGCGGCGTGGTGAGCGGTAAAGTGGTTGAGATGTACACCACCAACGGCATCACCAACTGGCAGCCGGTGTGGCTGATCTTCGCGGCGTACTCGCTGGTGCTGTTCTTCGCGTTCATCGCGCTGTTCAAGTACAAGCACGTGCGTGAACCGCACGGTGCGCAGCCGATCGCGCATTGATTGTTGTGCCCGGTGGCGCTGCGCTTACCGGGCCTACAAAACCAGACCGTAGGCCGGGTAAGGCGAAGCCGCCACCCGGCTATTTTATTGCAGAGAGCACCCACCCCACCGACAGCAAATCCGCGCTGCCGCCCGGGCTCAGGTTCAGTTCAATCAGTGCGTTATCCATTCTGATCAACGCCTCGCGGTCCCAGCCGTTATCCAGCAGTTCCCGCGCGTAGCCCTGAACGTAGCGCAGTCCTTCCATGCCGCCGCGCGACACGAGATTACTGTCCTGATTGACCGCCATCAGGCGTAACAGCAGGCCGTGAAGCGACTGTCCGTTCCACGAATCTAAAGCCTTACGCACCGTCGCAAAGCCGCTCTCCGCCTCACCGCGCGCGCCGGTTAAGCCGTACTGCTTAAACTGCCGCTCGCCCGCCGTCGCCTGTCCGCTGCGTGCGGCCAGCTCCCGCGACACCAGCCCGCGGCAGATGTTACTCACCTCACAGCAGAGGCTCTCTGCGGAGACATTTTTCACACGCCCGGCGGCGAAGCACAGTAACCCCAGGGCAAAAATGCCGCCCTTGTGGGTGTTCACTCCGTTCGTCGCGGCATACATCGCCTGCTCGCAGGCCAGCCCCATCGGGCGGAGAAGTCGTAGCTGTTCCCCAGCCGGTTTATCCGCATGCGCGCTGCCCAGCTCGGCAAAGCGCGAAAACCACGGCGTAATCGCCGCAATGCTGCGGACAAACAGCGCGTGGTCCATATCGCGATGGGAACCGTTGTTGAGCCTGTCCACCAGCCCCGGCTTGGGCGTCAGCTCCAGCTCCTGCCACAGCGCCGCTTCGGCAAGCGCGGGCACGTCAGCCGGGCGCGGTTTAGTCGCGAGCAAACCAGTCATCGATCGTCTTCTCCACGCGGGAAACCACCTGCTCAACGGGGTGATTGCGCGAACGGGAACAGGCGTGGGCGGGCGCGTCGCAGATCAGGCAGCGCCTGAGATTCCCCCCCAGCGACTGACGCCCGACGTGGCCGTGCTGAGGGCAAATCACGTCCAGATCCCACAGCCTGCCGAGCGGGTGCGTCTGCTCCAGTTCTGCACAGTGCGCCTTAATTTCCACCGCCGGATGGGCCACGCACCACAGGGCTTCGGGCCCGGTCGGGAGCCACAGCACCTGGCGGTCCAGCACCTGCCAGCGGTTTTCCCACAGCAGCTGGTCGCACATCTGCAGCGCCACGCCCATGGTATTGCGGTAGCGCAGGCTGTCCTTGATTTCCCCCGGCATGACCAGCGTGAGGGAGATCACCGGTTGTTGATAGTGCTCAAGCATGTCAGCCTGGCGCGCTGCGCGGCGCTCTTTCGCCGCCAGCAGTTCGTCAAGGCTGACACCCGCCCGCACGGGTGTCGCTAAAGTCATACGTCCTCCTTCACCTGTCGCACGGTGTCGATCACGCTGCCGTCGCGGTAGCGGATCACCCCGACGATTTTGTCGGTGAACTCAATCGGTTTCGGGACGCCGGTCAGGGAGATCGCCCGTTCATACAGCGCGTTGATATCCACAACCTTCAGCCCGGCTTCCAGCAGCCGCTCGCGGATTTCGGGGCGCGCCGGGTTGACCGCGATGCCGTGATCGGTAACCAGGACATCGATGCTCTCCCCCGGCGTAAGGCGCGTGGTAACGCGCTTCACCACCGTCGGAATGCGGCTGCGTAGCAGCGGCGCGACCACAATGGTCAGGTTCGCCGCGGCGGCCACGTCGCAGTGCCCGCCGGACGCGCCGCGCATCACGCCGTCGGAGCCGGTGATGACGTTGACGTTGAACTCGACGTCGATCTCCAGGGCGCTGAGGATCACCACGTCGAGCTGGTCGCAGCTTGCCGCCTTGCTGCCGGGGTTGGCGTAGACGTTGGTGGAGATCTCCACGTGGTTCGGGTTACGCGCCAGCGAGGCCGCCGCCTGACCGTCAAAGCACTGGGTATCGAGCAGCTTTTCGATGAGCCCCTTCTCGTGCAGATCCACCAGGCTGCCGGTGATGCCGCCGAGCGCAAAGCGCGCCTTCACGCCGCTGCGCTCCATCTTCTCTTCCATAAAGCGGGTGCAGGCGGTGGCCGCCGCGCCGGAGCCGGTCTGCATCGAGAAGCCCGGTTTGAAGTAGCCGGAGTGTTCAATCACGTCCGCCGCATAGCGGGCGATCATCAGCTCGCGCGGGTTGCTGGTGACGCGCGCCGCGCCGACGCTGATTTTCGCCGGGTCGCCCACGCTCTCGACCTGCACGATGTAGTCCACCTGGTCCTGCACCAGGCTGGCAGGCATATTGGGGAACGGCACCAGCTCTTCGGTCAGCAGCACCACCCTGTGGGCAAAGTGCGCGTCCACCATGGCGTAGCCCAGCGAGCCGCAGCACGATTTTCCGTGCGTCCCGTTGGCGTTGCCAAACGCATCGCTGCACGGCACGCCGAGAAACGCCACGTCGATATTCAGCTCGCCGTCCTGGAGCAGCTTCACGCGCCCGCCGTGGGAGTGAATTTGCACCGGCTCGTCCATCAGCCCGTGGGAGATGGCATCCGCCAGCCTGCCGCGCATGCCCGAGGTGTAAATCCGGGTGATGACGCCGCTTTCGATATGCTCGATCAGCGCGTCGTTGCAGGTCATCAGCGAGCTGGAGGCCAGCGTCAGGTTTTTGAAGCCCATCCGCGCCAGCAGCGCCACGACGGTGTTGATCACCCGGTCGCCTTCGCGAAACGCATGGTGGAAGGAGATGGTCATCCCGTCCTGCAGGCCGCAGCGTTTAACCGCCTCTTCAATGGAGGCGCAGAGCTTGCGGCTGTGCTTCGCGTCGCTGTCCGCCAGCCACGGCGTGGCGCTGTGGGCGGTATCAAACGGTTTTAAGTCCCGCAGATGGGGAAAATTCACGTGAAGAAGTTCAGTCTGATTCATTGTCTTATCCTTACCGACGCAGGCCGGAGGCCGCCGCGCGCTCCAGCACCACCTGCGCGTGGTTAATAATCGGTGCATCCACCATTTTGCCGTTGAGCGACACCACGCCCAGGCCGTTACGCTCGCCCTCTTCTGCCGCCTCAATCACCCTTCTGGCGTGATCCACCTCTTCCTGCGTCGGGGCGTAGGCGTTGTGCAGCAGGTCAATCTGGCGCGGGTTAATCAGCGATTTGCCGTTGAAGCCCATCTTGCGGATCAGATCGACCTCGCGCAGGAACCCGGCCTCGTCGTTAACGTCTGACCACACCACGTCGAAGGCGTCGATACCCGCCGCGCGGGCGGCGTGCAGCACGGCACAGCGGGCGTAGAACAGCTCGGTGCCGTCGCCGCGCTCGGTCTGCATATCCATCACGTAGTCAAAGGCGGCCAGCGCAATGCCGATGAGGCGCGGAGAGCTGCGGGCAATCGCCACGGCGTTGATGACGCCAATGGCCGATTCAATCGCCGCCATCACGCGGGTGGAGCCGACCTCGCGGCCGCACGCCTGCTCGATGCGCTCGAGGTGACCCTCCAGCTCGTAAATGTCGTCCGGGGTATCGGTTTTCGGCAGACGGATCACATCCACGCCGGCCCGCACGGCGGCTTCCAGATCCAGCAGACCAAACGGCGTGCTCAGCGGGTTAATGCGCACCACGGTTTCGATATCCTGATACATCGGGTGCTGCAACGCGTGGAACACCAGCATGCGCGCCGTATCCTTCTCGCGCAGGGCAACGGCGTCCTCAAGGTCAAACATGATGGCGTCGGGACGGTAGATAAAGGCGGTGGAGAGCATGGCGGCGTTAGCACCCGGCAGGAACAGCATACTGCGGCGGAGTTTGCTCATTTCAGCGCTCCCCAGTTGATGGCCTGTTCATCGGCGGCACGCATCAGCGCGCTTTGCAGGCGGGCGCGGATCACACAGTCCAGCGCCCCTTTGTCTTCAATAATGATTAATCCCTGGTGCACGTTCATGGCGCGCAATGTGTCGTTGACCACCTGGCGAATCTGCTCGCCAAACTGCTTAATCACTTCGCTGTGGATGACGATCTCCAGCTCGCCGTGAGCGGGAGCAATTTTCACCATCAGGTCGCTGGACTCCTGCGTTCCGGCCAGCGCCTCCCTTACAATTTTCATGATAAATTCCTGGTAGTTAAGCGACTTCGGCACTCGCACGGTAATGCGTTTCGAGGTGCGCGAAGGTGGAGTCCGGGACAATCTCCCGGATCCGGGAAAACTGCTGTGTCTTCAGTAATCGGCGCACTTCGGACGCCGATATGGCGTTACCGGTGGCCTTGATGCGCGGCATTTCCACCACCTCAATATGCGAGGCCAGCAGGTCGTGCAGCGTCTGGTTATACTGGCGGGTGATGTCGCAGAACGGCTCCGAGCCGATGAAGCGGTGCGTGATGCCGAGCGCCGGGGCAATGAAGTCCCGGAAGATCAGCACGTCGATCTCGCTCCACGCCTGCTGCACCTTGCCGGTCTCCTTCAGGAAGTAGGCCGGAAACGTGGCGCGGGAAATGATGTACTGCGAGCCTTCATGCACCACCACGTTCGGCAGGTGCGCCACGCCCGCTCGCACCATCTCCAGACGCGCGCTGAACGGGAAGAACGACGCGTCTTCGCGCACCACGAACAGATGCAGGGCGTCACACTGCGCTGCCGCCTGCTCCACCAGATGGCGGTGCCCGAGGGTGAACGGATTGGCGTTCATCACGATGGCGCCAATCTTCTCTCCACATTTGCGGCTCGCGCGCAGAGAACGGCAGTAGCGCGCGATCCCCTGCGGGGTGTTCTCCATCAGCACCGCGTTGTTCCCGCTCTGGGCGATAGGCCAGAAGCCGCTGCGGGCAAAGCGCTCCCGGTTGCACGGCCGGGTGCAGAGGAAGAGGTGAAAATGGCCGCGCTCCAGCGCCGCATTTTGCACCTCCGCCAGCAGCCGCGCGCTGAGGTTCTCGCCGCGAAGCTGCTCGTTGACCGCCACGCACTTGATGACGTTGGCGGCAAGCCCTGCGCAACCCACCAGCTGCGGGCCGGACCAGGCTTCGACGAACAGCGTGATGTCGTTGTCCAGGCCAAGGCCGCTGTCTGCCAGCAGGTAACGGATCTGACTCAAGCGTTCCGGGTGTTTCGCCACCAGCGTGTGGCGAAAATCGATGGGTTGCGAATGCATGCTGCCGCCTTACTTAATGTGCTGCCGCAAGCCCGACGGCTGGCGCTTCCACGATCACGTTGCTGAGATGACCGATATGCTCGATCTCCACCTCAATGCGATCCCCCTCTTTCATAAACAGCGGCGGGTTACGCTTTTTACCCACCCCACCAGGGGATCCGGTGATGATCACATCGCCAGGACTCAAGCGGGTGAAGGTGCTGATGTACTCGATCAGCTCCGCCACCTTGTGGATCATGCTGCTGGTGTTGTCTTCCTGCACCATGTGGCCGTTCAGCCAGGTGCGGATTGCCAGTTGGTGCGGATCCGGGATCTCGTCCGCCGTCGCCATCCACGGGCCAAACGCGCCGGTTTTGCGCCAGTTTTTACCGGCGGTAAACCAGGTGTGCTGCCAGTCGCGGGCGGAGCCGTCCATGTAGCAGCTGTAGCCCGCCACGTGGCGCAGGGCGTCGTCGCGGCTGATGTTCTCCCCGCCTTTACCGATGATCACCGCCAGCTCGCCTTCGTAGTCGAATTCGCTGGAGTGGCGCGGCTTCAGCACCGGCTCGTTGTGGCCGGTCTGTGAGTCGGGGAAGCGGACAAACAGCGTCGGGGCCGGGTTGTGCTGGTCAAACTCCTTACGCTTGTCGGCGTAGTTCATGCCCACGCAGAGGATTTTTTCCGGCTGCTCAATCACCGGTAAGAAGGTGATAGCGCTCATCGGCACGTCCACGGCATCGTTCAGGTAGCGGGTGGCCTGCGCCAGCCCGTTGCCCTGCAGCAGCGCCTTAAGGTCGCTGTAGCGGTCGCCCAGACGGCGGCCCAAATCAATCACGCCGTCGGCCTGGACGATGCCGTAGCTGCGTTTTCCCTGGTATAAAAAGCTTGCGAGTTTCATTGTTCTTTCCTGAAAACTTAAACGAGGAAGTTGCCCAGAATCAGCAGTGAGATGGAGACGTTAATCGCCCCGCCGATACGGGTAGCAATCTGGGCGAACGGCATCAGGCTCATGCGGTTGCCTGCGGTCAGGATCGCCACGTCGCCGGTACCGCCCTGGCCGCTCTGGCAGCAGGAGACGATGGCGACATCAATCGGGTGCATGCCAATCTTTTTGCCGACGAAGAACCCGGTCGCCACCAGCGCGGAGACGGTGCTGATAATCACCAGCAGGTTGGTCAGCGTGAAGGCTGCCACCAGTTCATGCCATGGGGTGATGGCCACGCCAACGGCAAAGAGAATCGGGTAGGTCACGGAGGTCTGGAAGAACTTGTACACCACCTGCGAGCCTTCCAGCAGGCGCGGAGAAGCACCGTTGCAGAGCTTCACCAACACAGCCATAAACAGCATGCCCACTGGCGCAGGCAGGCCAATCAGCTTGTGGCCGAGCATGCCCAGCATGTAGAGCAGCACCGCCAGCAGCGCGCCGGAGGCGATGGTGGTCACATCCGCCTTGCCGGAGAACGCAGGCTGAGAAACGGTGGCATCGGCATTGGCGCGGTTCGGCATCAGCTGGCCTTCACCGGTCAGGTGTGGATAACGCTTGCCCAGCTGGTTCAGGCACCCGGAGATAATGATGGCAGTCAGACCGCCGAGCATGACCATCGGCAGCACGCGTCCGAGCGCCACGCCCTGGTCCATATGCAGCAGGGTGGCATAGCCGATGGAAAGCGGGATTGCCCCTTCCCCGACGCCGCCCGCCATGATCGGCAGGATGATAAAGAAGAAGATCTGGAATGGCTCAAGACCCAGCGCCAGGCCGACGCCCATCCCTACCAGCATGCCGACAACTTCACCGCACAGCATCGGGAAGAAGATGCGCAGGAAGCCCTGAATCAGCACCGTGCGGTTCATACTCATGATGCTGCCGACGATGATGCAGCAGATGTAGAGGTAGAGAATGTTGGTGGATTTGTAGAACTTGGTCGTAGACTCGACCACCACGTCCGGCAGCAGGCCGTAATAGACCAGCGCGGAAGGGATAAAGGTGGCGCAAATCGCCGCCGCGCCGAGCTTGCCGACAATCGGCAGGCGTTTGCCAAACTCACCGCAGGCAAAGCCGAAGAAGGCCAGCGTCGCCACCATCACCACGATATCGCTCGGCAGTTTTCCGCCCAGGCAATCAATGGCGATCAGCGCGCCCGCCAGAACGAACAGCGGCAGAGGAATAATCCCGATTTTCCAGGTATCCATAATATGCCACCAGCGCTCTTTGAGCGAAGGCCGCTGAATTTCAATCGGGTCGTGGGTAACAGAGAAAGAATCGTCAGTTGTGCTCATAATAAGCCCCTTGGTTATTTTGTGCGTTCAGCTTAGAGTCACAAAGGCTTACTTTATGTGAGGAATGGCATATTAAAAGCGAAGTTTTAATGGCAGCTATGGTTTTAATGGTTTCTTTTATTTAATGTGATTTACGCCTTATTTATGGCCGTGGTTTTTATGGTTTCTTTTCTGAATTGAACAAACAAATAACATTTATTCGTGCAGCCAGAGGCCACCCGTCTTTGGGATGATGCTTTTACAACGCCCGCTGTGCAAGGGATCACAAGTTTTCGGCAAAGCGGACGTCCGCGCGAAAAAAGATGATATATTGGCGTTCTTTGTCGCTACCTTGCGTGAGAGTTATGAAAGTCTCTTTCCAGATAAAGCTGTTTATTTCGCTGGTTGCCTTTTTCTCAGTGCTTTTTGCGTTACTGGGCGGATATTATTATGCCGATGTCGGGAAACAGCTTTATCAGGAAATGAGTACGCGCGCCAAAATACAGGCTGAAGAGATTGCGCTTATTCCAACATTGCGACATGAAGTTGAACAAAAGAATATCGCCGCCATCCATGATTTTATGCAGAAGATTTCTGCGCACAGTGACGCCAGCTTTATTGTGATTGGTGATAATAAGGGCCAGCATCTTTTTCACTCCGTCTTCGCCGACAGAGTGGGCACCACGCTGGTAGGCGGTGACAACGAAGCCGTATTGCAGGGTAAAAGCACCACCACCATCCGCAAAGGCGGGTTGGGTATTTCGCTGCGCAGTAAGGCCCCCATCTTCAACGCTGCCGGACAGGTGGTCGGCATTGTTTCGGTCGGCTATCTCACCAGCTACCTGGACACCATTACCGTCAGTAAAGTGGTCAATATCCTGATTGCCGCGGTGCTGCTGCTGATTGCTCTCTTTATCTTCTCCTGGTTCTTTACCCGCAGTATTAAGAAGCAGATCTTCTCCCTCGAGCCGCGCGAGATCGGCCTGCTGGTGCGCCAGCAGAAGGCGTTGATGGAGTCTATTTATGAAGGCGTAATTGCCATTGACGATCAAAGGCGGATTGAAGTCATCAACCAGGCGGCGCGCAAGCTGCTGGGGCTGAGCCAGCCGGCCCGTGAGCTTCGCGGGCAGCTGATAAGCCAGGTGATCGATCCGGTCCCGTTCTTCGACACGCAGACGATGCTGGCGAAAGATACCCATGATGAGATTTGCCGTTTTAACGATCTCACGGTGATTGCCAGCCGGGTCCACATCATGCTTGAGGGATCGCTGCAGGGCTGGGTGATCACCTTCCGCGATCGCAACGAGATCGACTCGCTGAGCGCCCAGCTCAGCCAGGTCAAACGCTACGTCGATAACCTGCGCATTATGCGCCATGAGCAGTTAAACCGGATGACCACCCTGTCCGGCCTGCTGCATATGGGCCGCTATGAAGAGGCGATTGGCTACATTCAGGCGCAGTCTGAACACGCTCAGGAGCTGCTGGACTTTATCTCTTCGCGCTTCAGCTCCCCGTCCCTGTGCGGCCTGCTGCTGGGGAAAGCCGCCCGCGCGCGGGAGAAAGGGGTCGAGCTGAGTTTCGACCCGGCCTGTCGGCTGGACAGGCCGTTCCTGCCGTTGGGGGAACAAGAGCTGATTTCGATTATTGGCAACCTGCTGGATAACGCTATCGAAGCGACGCAGCGGTCGCCGCTTCCCCACGCGCCGGTGGAGGTGCTGATAAAGCTCAGCGAACAGGAGCTGATTATTGAAGTGGCCGACCAGGGCGTTGGCATCAAGCCGGAGATCCGTGAGCGGATCTTTGAACGCGGCATCACCACCAAAACGCGCGGCGATCATGGGATTGGTCTGTATCTGATCGAAAGCTATGTCACACAGGCTGGCGGCGCGGTAGAAGTTGCCGATAATATCCCGCGCGGCGCCATTTTCTCCCTGTTTATCCCGGCCACGGGAACCGCCCGGCAACTGGAAGACACCGACTATGCAACATGAACTTATCGACGTACTGATTGTTGAAGACGAGAACGAGCTGGCGCAACTGCACGCGGAGCTGATAAGCAAGCATCCGCGTCTGAGGCTGGTGGGCATTGCCTCGTCGCTGGCTGCGGCCCAGGCAGAGCTTGCAAGCAAACAGCCGCAGCTGGTGCTGCTGGATAACTATCTGCCGGACGGCAAAGGGATCTCGCTGATCAATAACCCCATGCTGGCCCGCGCCAACTGCTCGGTCATTTTTATTACTGCCGCCAGCGATATGGACACCTGCAGCCAGGCGATCCGCAACGGCGCGTTCGACTACATCCTCAAACCCGTCTCCTGGAAGCGGCTCAGCCAGTCGCTGGAGCGGTTTGTGCAGTTTGCCGAACAGCAGCGCGTCTGGAAGATTGTCGACCAGCAGAACGTCGATTCGCTCTATCAGCTTCAGGCGAAAAACTACCGCCAGGACAACGGCAGCAAGGGCATTGAGGAAAATACCCTGGCGCGGGTGCAGTCGCTGTTTAACGACAAGGCAACGCACTGCTTTACCGTGGATGAGGTGGTGAGCGAGACGGGACTGAGTAAAACCACCACCCGTCGCTATCTGGAGCACTGCGTGGAGACGGGGTTTCTCAGCGTGGAGATGCTGTACGGCAAGATTGGGCACCCGAGGAGGATGTACCGGCGCGCAGAAGCCTGAAGCTATGTTGTAGGCCCGGTAAGCTTGCGCCACCGGGCAAATCGCCGGGTGGCGCTGACGCTTACCCGGCCTACGTTCGAGGGAGAGTCTACTTCAACACATATCCATACAGCCGCTTAATCCCGTCGGCATCCTTCTCGCTGTACACGCCCTGCAGCTCCGGCGAAAAGCCCGGCAGCAGGTTGATGCCCTCCTCCAGCGCCAGGAAGTAACGCTGTACCGCCCCGCCCCAGACTTCACCCGGCACCACGCACAGCACGCCCGGCGGATAGGGCAGCGCCCCTTCGGCAGCAATCCGCCCTTCGGCATCCCGTATGCGAACCAGCTCCACGTTCCCGCGAATATACGCCTGATTGGCATCCTGCGGGTTCATCACCACCTCAGGCAGGCTCTCCTTGCGGAACATCGCCTTCTGCAAATCCTTCACGTCGAAGCTGACGTAGAGATCGTGCATCTCCTGACACAGCTGGCGAAGGGTATAATCCCGATAGCGCACCGGGTATTTCTGGAAGATCGTCGGCAGCACGTCGGCCAGCGGGGTGTCGTCTTCAATATGCTGTTCAAACTGCCCCAGCATTGCCACCAGCTGAGCCAGCTTCTCGCTGCTTTCGGCAGGCGTCAGCAGGAACAGGATCGAGTTAAGGTCGCATTTTTCCGGCACGATGCCGTTTTCACGCAGGTAGTGCGCCAGAATCGTCGCCGGGATCCCGAAATCGGTGTACTCCCCGGTTTCGGCATCAATGCCCGGCGTGGTCAGCAGCAGCTTGCACGGGTCAACAAAGTACTGCTCGCTCGCATAGCCCTCAAACCCGTGCCATTTGGCCCCCGGCTCGAAGCTGAAGAAGCGCAGCTCGCTGGCAATGGCGTGCGTCGGATGATCCTGCCACGGCCGCCCCGCCACCAACGGTGGGATAAACGGCTTGATCATATGGCAGTTGGCGATGATGGCCTTGCGCGCCTCAATGCCCAGCTCCACACACTCGGCCCACAGCCTGCGCCCGCTTTCCCCTTCGTGGATTTTCGCATTGACGTCCAGCGCCGCGAACAGCGGGTAAAACGGGCTGGTGGAGGCATGCAGCATAAAGGCGTTGTTCAGCCGCTTGTGCGGGCAGAAACGCGCCTGGCCGCGGATATGGTTATCCTTTTTATGGATCTGCGACGTTTGCGAGAACCCGGCCTGCTGTTTGTGCACCGACTGGGTCACGAAAATGCCCGGATCGTTCTCGTTCAATTCCAGCAACAGCGGGGACGTTTCCGCCATCATCGGAATAAACTGCTCGTAGCCTACCCAGGCGGAGTCAAAGAGAATGTAGTCGCACAGATGGCCGATCTTGTCGATCACCTGACGGGCGTTGTAGATCGTCCCGTCGTAGGTGCCAAGCTGAATGATCGCAAGGCGGAATGGACGCGGCTCGTCGGCTTTCTCCGGCGCCGCCTCGCGGATCAGGTCCCGCAGATACGCGTCGTCAAAGCAATGCTCGTCAATCCCGCCAATAAAGCCAAACGGGTTACGTGCGGCCTCAAGGTAAACCGGCGTGGCGCCCGCCTGGATCAGCGCCCCGTGGTGGTTAGATTTATGGTTGTTGCGGTCGAACAGCACCAGATCGCCGCGGGTGAGCAGCGCGTTGGTCACCACCTTGTTGGCCGCCGACGTGCCGTTCAGCACAAAGTAGGTTTTGTCCGCGTTGAAGACTTTCGCCGCGAACTTTTGCGCGTGCTTGGCGGAGCCTTCGTGGATCAGCAGATCGCCCAGCTTCACGTCGGCATTGCACATGTCCGCGCGGAACACGTTCTCACCGAAGAAATCATAGAACTGCCGCCCTGCCGGATGCTTTTTGAAAAACGCGCCGTGCTGGTGGCCCGGACAGGCGAAAGTGCTGTTGCCCATCTCCACATACTGACTCAGGGTGTCGAAAAACGGCGGCAGCAGGTTCTCTTCGTAACGGCTGGCAGCAGTCTCCAGTTCCAGAAACTCCTGAGCTTTACCCGAGATGACCGCGGTGGCGCCGTCAGGCACCTCCGTCGGCTCCTGAGAGAAAATAAACACCGGTAAATGAAAGCCCGTGCGTTTCAGCAAGGCAAGGATGCCGCTGCGACTCTCTGTCGTCGTCATGACGACGGCTGCCACATCGGTGAAATCCGTGCTGTCCAGCGTCACCTTTTCGCGATGCGTAGACACCGTTGAGAGCAGCTCGCGGCTGACGGCGATTTTCATGGTTTTCATAAGCGCAATTACCCTCACCGAACGGTGAGACAGGGAGGAGAAAATTCGCGCAATAATGTCACCTTTTATTTTGAGGTGCAAGAAGGAATCAGTATGCACGTATATCACCCAAAGCTAAGGCCCGCGCAGCGCTGACGTGCCATAATAATGCAATATCAATGATTAAATAACAGGAGTTAAGCGTGGTTATCGGGCCATTTATCAACGCAGGAGCCGTATTGCTGGGCGGCGTACTCGGCGCAGTGCTGAGCCAGCGGCTGCCGGAGCGTATCCGCTCATCCATGCCCTCGATATTCGGCCTGGCCTCGTTAGGGATCGGTATTCTGCTAGTGGTCAAATGCGCCAACCTGCCGGTGATGGTGTTGGCCACCCTGCTCGGCGCGCTGATTGGCGAGTTTTGCTATCTGGAAAAAGGCATCAATAATGCGGTAGGCAAAGCCAAAAACCTGATAGCCCGACCGGGCAAGGCGAAGCACGGCACGCACGAGACGTTTATTCAGAACTACGTCGCCATCATTATTCTGTTTTGCGCCAGCGGCACCGGGATTTTCGGTTCGATGCAGGAAGGGATGACGGGCGACCCGAGCATTTTGATTGCAAAAGCGTTTCTGGATTTCTTCACCGCCACCATTTTTGCCACCACGCTCGGCATTGCCGTCGCGGCGATTTGCGTGCCGATGCTGCTTATCCAGCTGGCACTGGCTACCTGCGCCACGTTAATTCTCCCGCTCACTACGCCGGCGATGATGGCAGACTTTACCGCCGTCGGCGGCCTGCTGCTGCTGGCAACAGGGCTGCGCATCTGTGGGATCAAGATGTTTGCCGTGGTGAACATGCTGCCCGCGCTGCTGCTCGCCATGCCGCTCTCCGCGCTCTGGACGCACTTTTTCGCTTAAGGATGCGGCGAAATGGTGAGAGATTGCGCAGTCCGTAACGAAAACAACATTTTTCGTTGACGCCACCGGGCAGATCGGGTTTAATGCGCCCCGTTGCCCGGATAGCTCAGTCGGTAGAGCAGGGGATTGAAAATCCCCGTGTCCTTGGTTCGATTCCGAGTCCGGGCACCACTATTTAAAGAACCCGCCCTCGTGGCGGGTTTTTGCTTTCTGAGTCAACAACTTGTTGGTTTATCAGTAGTTACCCCTCTTATCTTTCCTCCGGCCCCGCTTCCCGGTGGTACAAAATGGGCATTATGATAAAGCCTACCAAAGACCGAAACGGCACCTACTATACAGTGGACACATGCCGGATTGCCCAGGGCCTCCGAAAACGTCCAGTCGTGCTGCACATCCGGCCTGATTGATGGTGAAATTCCCGACAAAAACGGCTGGCTTTCCGCTGGTGTTGCCCTTTCCCTACTACAGCGGCCACTCAAGCGAGAACGGGCTTCTCATTGATGCCATTGAGCAAAAATCTGGCCTGATACTTTCGGTGATGCCCGGTGAAAGCCGTCTAGCAGGCCGAGGTGTGTAGCTGCAAAAAGCGACTTCTGCTTCAGACCCCGTAACCACATTGCTACTATATTGTGCATGCGTTGGCACGCATGGCAGTCAGAGGGAGCCGTTTATCAGTCTAAACAGACGCCGGTAAAGCAATTGAGAGGAATTACAATGGATGCAGCATTGCTTAACATGATGCAATCAGGTGGAAGAAATAAAGCCTGGGCGGAAACGATGGTGAATATGGAAGCCAGGAAACTGGTAAATACAGCCAACACTCTGTCGGCTTTTCATCTCAGCGATGGTCTGACTCGAATGAAGTTCATTCAGGAAATTCGGGACCTCATAGAACAACAGTTTACGCTAGCTCGTCAGGCTAAATCAGATAAAGAATGCATGGACTGCGTTAAAATACTTCGAGAATAAAACTATAACCTCCTGGAACAAGCTCGTTTATTACGAACGAAGGCAGCGAAGCTTTACGCGAAAGTCGAGTTCATCCGAGAGAATAACAAAATTGTTGGGTATGTTATCTCGGCAGTTAGTGTTGTCCTGGCCGGTGCTGAAATAGCCGCAGGATTTACACTGATTGGCACGATGACCCCTCTCGGAGTTCTTGCTGGTGCGATTCTGGTTACTGACGGGGCAAACAGCATCAGTAAAGAAGTGGCTCGCTACGCAACGAACAACACTACCAGTGAAGGGCTGGTCGCGAATGCCGCGATGTCTACAGCTGAGTTTATGGGCTTTAGTCGTGAGAATGGTTTAGGTGTCTACAAATCAATCTCACTGGCCGCTAATGCGTATACCATTTTTGGCTTGTTACGGCGACCTGGTACCTGGCGACTGTTTCGTTATCTACCCACAGACTATTACCGAAAGGTGAGCACATTGAGCCGCCCGCAGCTTACAATGAAAATAGCAGGTTACGGCGTGAAAGCTAAGATTATTTTTGATCTGTTGTCCGTCAGCGACCCGTCTCAGAATTAGTCAGCATTTTACGGTAACGCCAGGATTTGTAGCCAAGTTTTGCTGGCGTTATATACCAGATAAAAGGTAGTACAATCAATAACGTGAGCGCAAGTGTCAGACTTGTATCCCTGGATGCAAGTAAAAGAGTTAAAGCCAGTATGATAAAGGCAATAATAGTTATCCACTTCATTGCCTTAAAACGATTGGCCAGATCATGAGTTACGCTATCAAACGAACCACCGTAATTCTCGATATTGTTTTTTAGCTTTTGAAGATCTCGTTTACTAAAACCTGATTTTAAAAGTGCTTCTTCGCTGGTCATTCTACTAACCATCCCATAACTCACTGAAACATGTGACGAAGTTTAACTGAATTTGACGGATAAATCGCTACCTGTCGATATTTGTCAAATTTATATTTATATCAAATAGTTGAAGATATCTTACAGTGGCGGTGACCAGACTCTTCAATCGTGTCCATGACAACGTCCTTGTGTCGTTTTGAGCCAGAGTAAATCCAAACCCAAGGCCAGGAAGTTGTCCTCATCCAGCGTTCTCAAACCTCTGAATACCGCCCGCAATTATGCTTTTGTTCTCTCCCCAACCTAGGGATCGTTCCCACCTGCGCCCAGCAGTTTGTTTTTGAAGATAAACAAACACGCCTCGTTGAAGTTCTCCGCCCCCAGTCGTTCCGAGAGCGCCATTCGTTTGCGATAGAGACTTTTCACCGACGTATTCAGCTCGCCTGCAATCTCCTCCATTGACATCCCTGCCCTCAGCAACCGCAACATGATCGTTTCATGCGTGCTCAGCCGTAAATTCAGCAGCCACTTCGTGGTCAGGCGACGGCCCTTCATATTGAGCACCAGGTTAAACAGCGAGGCCATATCCGGTGCCGTCAGCGACGTATTCATAAACAGCTTCATACTGAGCAGATTCTCCTCGCGATGGCGCATATCAAGCATAACGCAGCAAATCGTTTTTTTCGTTCTGGCCGGATGGCGTATCAGGTAATCATATAAACGGAGCGGCGCACGACTATCAATCAATACAGAATATTCATCTGCACCGTTATCAAATATGTTTCTGTCAATCGAATCGAGCAGGATAATATCCGGAAAAAATATCCGCATCCCCCTGACAAGGTAGCGATCCTGAGTCACTAACACTATTGAAGTTGCCACTAACCATCCCTTTTAGATTAAAGCAAGAACGATCCTGCGAAAAGAAGACCGCCTTCGTTTTATAGCGCTGTTATATTAACGATAGATGTATTCTGGCTTTAGACATCCCTCAATACACACATTGATGAGTAAGACTTCCTGTAGACTATCATTCAATGTCTGTCTTTAATTATAAATAAAAAACAATCGCAGAAAAGTCACTTCTCTAAACATTAAGAATTTTTGTCATGAAACTTCCCAAACATGCACCAGAAAGTACTTTAATTGAGGCTAGCAAGCGTCATTAAAAATATATACAAAACTGTCACAATAAAAATAAAATCATTATATTTCAATGAATTACAATTAATCACTCAATTCAAAATAAACACAAAAATCTGCTCATTACAGAATTATCTCAAAACGACACAGCCGCTTTTCAGCATATTTATCGGGCAACATATCGGGTGTACATTACCTCCCATCCAGTCCACTAAGATGAGGCGCCATAATTACCTTTAAGTAAGTACCCCTTAACGTTACTGCATTCAGATTTAATGTTCTCATTTATGGCCTTTAACGCAGAGTTAAAAGGCAGCCGTGTTATGCAATGGATTCATGATAAACAAATGGCAAATAGATATGGAAAGATCGCTTCGATTCAGTACATTATTCTTTTATCGCACCCCAACATTATTGTTTCTGTTATTGCTCTTTCCTGTTCTGGTTCAGGCGACGGAATCCGTTTATGAGCAACAGATTCAACAGGCGCGTAACGGTAATTACACGTCGTTTCTCGATTATCTTCAGCGTTATCAGCAGCAGCATGCCCTGACGCCCGAGCACGTTGCGGACTGGTTACAGGTGGCGGCCTGGGCAGGTCATGATGACGAGGTTATTAAGGTCTGGCAGCGCTACAGCATTTATATGCCGCTGCCCGCCCGCGGCGTTGCGGCTGTCGCGCAGGCCAGACGAAATCAGAAAGCGTGGGAGCCCGCTCTGGCGCTCTGGAAAGAAGCGCGCAGCCTTGCGCCGGATAACGACGATTATCGTATCGGCTATATCAAAACCCTGGCCGATGCCCGTAAAGATACGCTTGCCCTTCAGGAGGCCCGACGGCTGGTGGCGGAGGCCCCCTCGCAGGCGCATCTTCAGACGCTGGCATACGTCTGGCTACGCCAGGGAAAAAGCTGGGATCGACTTTTAGCCGACACGCGCGCGCTGTGTGTCGCGCCAGAAAATCACGCGCTTCTCCGCGAGCGGGTCGACGCGCTAACGGATAACCGGGTCAATACCCCCGCGCTCCTGCTTTCACAAAAGGTGGCGCTAGCCCCCGCGGAGCGTCGTCGTCTTGAGCTGAATGCCGCCGCCGAAAGCGTTCGCCTTGCAGACGTGTCGGGCAGAACAGAAAAGGAGCGCCTGCAGCTTGCGCAATCTGCGCTGAATCGTTACGACGCGCAGCTGTCTCGCTGGCAGAGCGAGCCGCAGGCCGCGGAAGACGTCGTGCTTGCGCGTATCGACCGGCTCGGCGCGCTGTATGCCCATGCCGATTACCCGCGGGTCATCAGCGAATATCAGGATCTGACGGCAGCCCGGCATCCGGTGCCGGGCTGGGCAATCGGCTGGGTGATCTCCGCATATCTGCAGGAGAAAAACGCTGCCGCCGCCTTCGCGCTTCTGCAACGCTATCCGCAGTACGCATCCGATCCGCAGGACGAGGAGCACGCGCTTTTCTACGCCTGGCTGGATACGGGAGAGTATCCGTCCGCCCGCCGGTATGCAGAGCGCCACACCCGCAACGTTCCCTGGACCCGTTACGATTTCGGTTCCCCTACCCCTCAGCCGAACGATCGGTGGCTTACCGGTCAGTCGCTTCGTTTTAACTATTTGCTGGCGACGAATGCCCTGCCGGAAGCCGAAAAGCTGGCGCGACGTATGGCGACAACGGCACCGGGCAATCAGGGTTTGCAGATTGACTACGCTACCCTGCTGCAGGCGCGAGGTCTGCCGCGCGCGGCCGAGCAAACGCTGAAAATGGCGGAGGCGCTGGAGCCCTCGAATCTGGAGCTTGAGCAGCAGCAGGCTTACGTCGCCATGGATCTGCAGGAGTGGCGGCAGATGGATTTACTGGCCGACGACGTCGTTGCCCGCGCGCCGCGCGATCGCAGCGCAAGGCGTCTGGACAGGCTCCGCACCGTCCACCATATGTCCGAGCTGCGCCTCAACGCGAGCAAGGGTTTGCACTCCGATAACCCTGTCAGTGGGACGCACGACCTCAACTGGGACGCCACGCTCTATGGCCCGCCCATAGCAGATAACTGGCGGCTGTTTGCCGGCACCCGCTATGCAGAGGGCAATTTCGATGAAGGCAAAGGCACCAGCCGTCACCTGTTGGGCGGCATCGAATGGCGGCCACGCGATCTCCAGCTCGAAGCCGAGCTCTCAAGCAACCGCTATCACGGGGCGAACAAGCCGGGCGCTCGCCTCTCAACGACGTACAGCCTCACCGATAGCTGGCAGGTCAGCGGCAGCCTTGCGCGCCTGTCGCGCACCACGCCCCTGCGGGCGTTACGCAACGGGATCAGCGCCAACCGGGGGGAAGGCGGCGTGCGCTGGTATCAAAACGAGCGCCGTGAGTATCAGTTCAGCGCCGCCCTCAGCCGCTTCTCGGATCATAACCGCCGACAGGAATACACCCTCACGGGCAAGGAGCGTCTCTGGCAGACCCCGTCCCTGACGCTGGATCTCGAACCGGGGATCGCCGCCAGCAAAAACAGCCTGCGGGACACCCTCTATTACAACCCGGCACGGGATCTTTCCGTGACGGCCGCCCTGGCCGTTGACCATGAGATGTATCGCCATTACGACACCCTCTGGAGCCAGCAGTTCGTGGCGGGAGGCGGCCGCTACTGGCAGAAAAATCAGTCCGCTGGTGCCATCGCTGTGCTGGGTTACGGACAACGCGTTCAGTGGAACAACGTCATGGATACCGGCGTGATGCTGAACTGGGACAAGCGCCCTTACGACGGCAAACGCGAGAGCAACCTCTCCGTCACGTTTGATGCGACTTTACGCTTTTAAGGATGATGATAATGAACACACGTTTTTCCGCGAGCCTGATACTCATCGGCTGGCTCTGCCTCAGCGCAAATGTCTGCGCGCAGGCATTTTCGTTTATTGCGCCCAAAGATCGGCCGCAGCTGGAGGCGAGCAAACCCTGGCCGCAGAACCAGTTTCTGGTGCTGGCCTACCACGACGTCGAAGACGATGCCGCCGATCAGCGCTACCTCTCCGTGCGCACCAGCGCGCTAAACGAGCAGATAAGCTGGCTGCTGCACAACGGTTATCACGTCATCAGCGTGCAGGACATCCTGGATGCCCATGACGGAAAAAAAACGCTGCCGCCCAAAGCCGTTCTGCTCAGCTTTGACGATGGCTACAGCAGCTTTTACACCCGCGTCTGGCCACTGCTTCAGGCGTGGAACGTCCCTGCGCTCTGGGCGCCGGTGGGCAACTGGGTGGATACGCCGGAAAATCAAAAAGTTAACTTCGGCGGCCTGATGACGCCCCGCGATCGTTTCGCGACGTGGGATATGGTGCGCGAGCTCAGCCGGTCTCCGCTGATTGAGATCGGGTCGCACACCTGGGCCTCGCATTACGGCATTGTTGCCAACCCGCAGGGCAGCCGCGAACCCGCCATCGCCAACCGCTTTTACGATAAAGCGACGGGCCGCTATGAAACCGATCGGCAGTTCAGCCAGCGGATCGGCGATGACGTTCACAAAGTGACTGAAAAAATCACGCAGGTGACGGGCAAGGCGCCGCGCGCCTGGGTCTGGCCCTACGGTGCCGCCAACGGCACGTCGCTCGCCATCGCCAGACAGCAGGGTTATCAGCTGGCCTTTACCCTTGAGGACGGGCTGGGGAACGTGAAGGAGCTGGGGAACATCCCCCGTCTGCTGATCGCCGGCAATCCCTCGCTCAAGGCGTTTGCCAGTACGGTCAGCCAGGTTCAGGAGCGCGAACCCGTGCGCGTCATGCACGTCGATCTCGACTACGTTTACGATCCCGATCCAGCCCAGCAGACCCAAAATATCAACAGGCTGATCCAGCGGGTCTACGACATGAAAATCAGCCATGTTTTCCTGCAGGCGTTTGCCGACCCGCAGGGCGACGGCCGGATCAAGGCGCTCTATTTCCCCAACCGCCAGCTGCCGGTCCGTGCCGATCTGTTTAATTTTGTCTCCTGGCAGCTGCAAACCCGGGCGGGCGTGAAAGTCTTCGCGTGGATGCCGGTGCTCTCGTTCGATCTCGATCCTGCCCTGCCGCGCGTGCAGCGTCGGGACCGCTCGTCAGGCCAGCTGCGCGCAGCCACCGATCCCTATATCCGGCTCTCCCCGTGGGACCCGCAGGTGCGCCAGCAGGTGACGGATCTCTATGAAGATCTGGCCCGCTATGCCAGCTTCAACGGGATCTTATTCCATGACGATGCGGTGCTGACCGACGTGGACGATGGCCCTCAGAGCACAACACGTCAGAAAAGCCAGACGCTTATCGGGTTTACCCACGCCCTGAGCCTCGCGGTGAAGCATATCCGTGGCCCGCAGATAAAAACCGCGCGCAACATGTTCGCCTTGCCCATTCTGCAGCCCGAAAGCGAAGCGTGGTTCGCCCAGAATCTTGACGATTTTCTGGCGGAGTATGACTGGACGGTGCCGATGGCTATGCCGCTGATGGAGTCCGTCCCGACAGACGAAAGTGATGTCTGGCTGACGCGTCTGGTTAACGCGGTCGCCGCGCGCCCCGGCGCGCTCGATAAAACCATTTTCGAGCTGCAGGCCCGGGACTGGGAGCGGAAACCGCAGCGCGCCGTTTCCGACAGCCAGCTGGCACAGTGGATGCGCGTGCTCCAGCTGAACGGCGTCAAAAACTACGGTTACTACCCCGATGATTTTATCAACAACCAACCTGATATCTCACGCATCAGGCCTGTATTTTCTTCGTACTGGTACCCTGACAATGACTGATCGCATTATCGCCTTTTCCATTTTATGTCTGGTATTCGGGTTGCCGTTAGGCGTGGCCGCCCTCTTTACCGGCGAGCTGATTCTGGATTTTGTGTTCTTCTGGCCGCTGTTCATGTCCGTGCTCTGGATAACCGGCGGGCTCTATTTCTGGTTTCAGCTTGAACGCCACTGGTCGTGGGATAAAGAGACGCCCGCCCCGACGCTCGCCGGTGAGCCGCTCATCTCCATTCTTATCCCCTGCTTCAACGAGGGAAGGAATGCCCGGGAGACGATTAGCGCCGCGCTGGATCAGCGGTATGAAAATATCGAGGTTATCGCCATCAACGACGGCTCGTCTGACAACACCGCGCAGGTGCTGCAGGCGCTGGCGCAGGAGCAGCCGCGCCTGCGGGTGATTAATCTCGCGGAAAACCAGGGGAAAGCGCTGGCGCTCAAAGCCGGGGCAGCGGCGGCCCGGGGCGATCTGCTGGTCTGCATTGACGGCGACGCCCTGCTCGACCGCGATACGGCAGCGTATCTGGTAGCCCCGCTGATTCAGTATCCCCACGTCGGGGCGGTCACCGGGAATCCGCGTATCCGCACGCGCTCCACACTGATTGGCCGCATTCAGGTGGGCGAGTTCTCATCGATTATCGGGCTCATCAAGCGGACGCAGCGGATCTATGGCCGGGTCTTTACCGTCTCGGGCGTCATCGCCGCCTTTCGCCGACAGGCGCTGGCGGACGTCGGGTACTGGAGCCCGGACATGATCACCGAAGACATCGACATCAGCTGGAAGCTGCAGCTGCGCCACTGGGATATCTTTTTCGAGCCGCGGGCGCTGTGCTGGATCCTGATGCCGGAGACGCTGAAGGGCCTGTGGAAACAGCGTCTGCGCTGGGCCCAGGGCGGTGCGGAGGTGTTTCTGGTCAACCTTCGCAGGATTGTGCGCTGGGAGCATCACCGCATGTGGCCCCTGTATCTTGAGTATGCCCTGTCAACGCTGTGGGCCTTCGCCTACGCCATGACGGTGCTGTTATTTATCCTCAGCCATATCACGCCGATTCCCGCCAGGCTGACCGTGGAGAGCCTCTTTCCACCGGAGTTTACCGGGCTGCTGCTGGGCGTGATGTGCTTGTTGCAGTTCCTGGTCAGCCTGTTCATCGAGCGGCGCTATGAACGGAAGGTGGCCAGCTCGCTTTTCTGGGTGATCTGGTTCCCGATGGTGTACTGGATGATCGGCCTGTTCACCACCCTTGTCGCATTTCCAAAAGTCATGCTTAAACGCCAGCGCGCCCGCGCGCGCTGGATCAGTCCAGACCGGGGAAAAGGACGCATTTAATGAACGAAAATACCTTAATTCTGACCGAACATCGGCTGCTGCCACGTCTTTTCGATGCCGCGTTAACGCTGGTGGCGTGGGGGGGCTTTCTGTTTTTCCTGTATGCCCGGCTCTGGATGCAGCTAACCGAGGAGAGCGATCACCGCTGGAGCGTGATTATTGCCTCCTTTAATACGGTGCTGCTCTACCTGCTGTTCGCCGCGCTCAACGGCTGGCTGCTGATTTTGTGGTATCAGTACAACCGCCGTCGGGCCCACGCGAGGCGGCGTCAGCCGGGCTATTTTCACCAGGAGGAGTTGGCCCGCAGCTTTAATGTTTCACCGCAGATCATCTCCGAGATGAGCCAGTACAACCTGCTGACGGTCTATCATGACCAGATTGGCCGCATCATCGATCTGAAGATCAACGGGCAGGAAGAGGAAGAACAGTAACGAAACGCCCCCGCAGGATACCCTGCGGGGGCGTTTTTATTGCAGGTAAGAGCTACTTATCTTTAACCACGATCAGCGGCTCAATATCGCTCTCTTTCTTCACCACCAGCGAGTCATCGCCGCGCAGGCAGGTCCCACCGTAGTTCCCGCCCACGGTAAAGGTACAGACCTGTATGTACTTGCCGTCGACCTTCGGCAGGCACCACAGCTGCTGGTAGATGTTTTTACGGTCAACAAACTTGCCGCTGGATTTATCCAGCAGCTCGTCCTGGGCGCTGATCAGATCGATATTGCTGCCGCAGCGTCCGGCAATCGGCTTAACGGCGTATCCGGTCTGCTTCAGCAGATCGTTGACCTCAAAATCGGTGTCGAGCAGGTAACGGTGGTTCGGGAACAGTTGCCACAGCACCGGGAGAATCGCCTTGTTGCCGGGAATAACGGTCCATAGAGGTTCAAAGACCAGCACCTCCGGGCGCAACAGGACGTCAATCAGGCGCACTTCGCCTTCAGGATGTCCGGTGCGGATCGGCACCGCCGCGTATTCGGTTTCGCTGACCTCGCGGATCTGCTCAATCGCCGTCTCCCACGCCCAGGTTTTCCACACGCAGTTGACGTGGCGGCCTTCGTCATCAATCAGCTGTCCGGCGGCATCCCAGCTGAGCGCCCCCAGCCCGTGGAGGATTTTGGTCTCGAACCCGGCCTGCAGCAGAGAACGCTGGATAAAGAGCGCGTGATAGTCCTCTTCGACATCGTTGTCCTGCATGATGTGGACGAACGGCCGGGCGTGGCTGTGTTTCCACGCCCCGGTCAGCTCTTCCAGCAGGCCTTCTGCCGGGTTATGCCCGTTGCCGCGATAGCCGTTTTTGACCCACTCTTCGAGAATCAGCCCGCCCTCGGTATGGCAGGAGGCGGAGTCGGCATTGTACTCGTAGACCTTGATGCCGCGCTCATCCATGCAGAAATCCATACGACCGGTGATCATATGGTGACGACGCCACTGCCAGGAGAGGCGCAGGCGCGGCCAGAGGATTTTCGGGATGTCGAAAAGCGCCAGCAGGCTGTCGTCTCTCAGCACCTTGTCCGTGGCGTGCAGGTACATCAGGTGCAGCTCGTTGGTGGCTTTGATCAGCTCCTGCTCGGCGCTTTCGGTAATGGTGAAGTACTGGCAGGGATCTTTGTTGATCACGTGACCGTTGGCGCGAATATACGCCTGCTGCAGCGCGTCATTTTCGTTGAGCCATTTCCCGTCGAACTGACGTGTGTTTTTCAGCCGCGCGCCGCTGATTTTCAGCAGTTCGCCGTCGATTTCCGGCTGCGAAATGCTGTGTTCTGTGTCGTCGGTCTGGATCATCCAGCCGAGAATTTCCGTGTCGCTGAAGGTGTCGTGGAGGGTGTAACACCCGTTCTCCACGCTCAGGCGCAGCTCGCGCGTCCACTGCTGCCCGAGCGGCAGCGGAGAGTGAATGACGTTCTGCTCGGCGATACGCACCTTATCGTCCAGAAGCTGGGTGATCACCGCCACGTGGCCGGTCTCGTGAAACTCGCCGCCCTTTTGCCAGATCAGCAGCGCCCCGGCGCGCGGCGCGCGTTTTGAGCCGTTGGCAAAAGCCTGAAGGGGCAGAATGTTATCGTTCACCACCTGACGCAAAAAGCGCAGGGAGAAAATTTCCCACGCCATACCGACGTCGGTAAACACGAAGCCATAGTTGAGGAACAGGAAACGGCGGGCAAACTCAACGCACTGCCACTTGTGGCCCATGTATTCGTTGCCGATGTAGCTGCGGAAATCCGCATCTTCCGGATAGTTTCGCGGGTCCAGACTGCCGTAATTTGAAGAGTAAATCGCCACGCCACCGGGCGCATAGCCTAACAATGTCCCGAATGGCGCATCACTGCTTAACGTTCCTTTACGCATGTATCCAACCTAAAACAGGCAGGCGGCAATTTTTATGGGTTGTCGTCGTCTGCACGTTGTAATTAACCTGACAGAGGAGCGTTTATCATACACCTGCGTGGTAAATAATTCGCCTTACCCGGCCGACAAAACGCAAAACCCTGTAGGTCGGGTAAGCGAAGCGCCACCCGACACGTTTAAGGCTCACATCTTAAACAGCCAGCACGCCGCGAAATGCCCTGGCGCGATCTCCTGCATGGCAGGCTCCTGCGTCTGGCAAACCGGCATGGCGTGTGAGCAGCGGCTGCAGAACTTACAGCCCGGCAGCGCGGACGTAGGGCCGGGCATTTCGCCGCGCAGGGTTGCGTCTTCGAGGTTGCGAATCCGCGGGTCGGGCTGGGGAACCGCCGCCAGCAGCGCGCGGGTATAAGGGTGCGCCGGACGCTGATACAGCTCATTCGCCGGGGCCACCTCCACCAGCTTACCGAGGTACATCACCCCAATGCGGCTGGAGATATGGCGCACCATCGAGAGATCGTGGGCGATGAACAGATAGGTCAGCCCCAGCTCCTGCTGCAGGTCCTGCAGAATATTCACCACCTGCGCCTGCACCGAGACGTCCAGCGCCGAGAGCGGCTCATCGCACAGCACAAATTCAGGACGCACGGACAACGCGCGGGCAATACTGATGCGCTGGCGCTGCCCGCCGCTGAACTCATGCGGAAACCGCTCAAGGTGTTCCTGCTTAAGCCCCACTTTGTAGAGCAGCGTTTCCGTCCGTTCGCGCTGTTCTTCACGGCTGTAGCCGTGGATCTGCATCGGCTCGGCCACCAGCTGTCGCACGGTCATACCGGGGTTGAGCGAGGAGTAAGGGTCCTGAAAAATCGCCTGCATCCGCTTACGCAGCGGCTTGAGCTCTTTTTCGCGGGCATGGGCAATCGCCTGTCCGGCAAAGTGGATTTCGCCCGCGGTGATATCGAAAAGGCGCAGGATGGCGCGCCCGAGGGTGGATTTCCCGCAGCCGGACTCGCCCACCAGGCCAAACGTCTCGCCGGGCTGGATATCAAAACTCACGCCATCAACCGCCTTCACCGCCGCGCCTTTACGCAGCAAACCGCCGTTAAGCGGATAGTGTTTGCGCAGATCTCGCACGCTTACTAAAGGGGCCTGTTGTTCACTCATGCCTGAATCTCCTTATCGGCCCATAGCCAGCAGGCGGCGCGATGGCCTTCACCCATGGCGTAAAAAGCGGGCTGCCGTTCACACTGGGGCATGCGTTTCGGGCAGCGTTCGGCGAACGGACAGCCCGGCGGCGGGTTAAGCAGGCCAGGCGGCGCGCCTTCAATGGGCGATAAACGTTGGTTGACCTCATCCGGGCGCGGCAGCGAGGCCAGCAGCCCCTGGGTATAAGGATGCGCAGGGCGATAAAAAATGTCCTCCACGCTCCCCTCCTCCATCACCAGCCCGCCGTACATCACCACCACGCGGCTGCAGACCTGCGCCACCACGCCGAGATCGTGGGTGATCAGCAGAATCGCGGTTTGGGTCTGCTGTTGCAGGCTTTTCAGCAGACGCAGGATCTGCGCCTGAATGGTAACGTCCAGCGCGGTGGTCGGCTCATCGGCAATAAGCAGCTTCGGGTTGCAGGAGAGCGCAATGGCGATCATCACCCGCTGGCGCATCCCGCCGCTGAACTCGTGGGGATACTGATCGTATCGGCGTTCCGCCTCGGCAATGCCCACCTGTTCCAGCATGGCGATCGCCGCCGCTTTGGCCGCTCTTTTGGTGAGCCCTTTATTGCGCATCAGGATCTCTGCCATCTGTTTGCCGATGGTCAGCACCGGATTCAGGGCGGTCATTGGATCCTGGAAAATCATCGCGATCTCGTTGCCGCGAATGGCGCGCATCTGCGCGGGCGTTTTCTGCGCCAGATCGTCATTCTGGAAGCGAATGCTGCCGCCGGTTATCCGTCCGTTGCTCCCCAGAAGCTGAATGATGGACTTACAGGTGACGCTTTTCCCGCAGCCCGACTCGCCGACGATGCCGACGAGTTCCCCCGGCTGCACCTGAAAGCTCACGCCGCGCACCGCGTGAACCTCGCCCTCGCGGGTGCGGAAGGTGGTTTGCAGATTCTCCAGCGCTAATAAGCTACTCATCGCGATTCGCTCCTGGCTCAAAGGCGGTACGGAACACATCGCCCAGCACGTTAAAGCTGAACACCGTCAGCAGGATCAGAATGCCGGGGAACATCGCCAGCCACGACGCTTCGCCAATATAAGACTGGGCGTTGTTGAGCATGCTTCCCCACGACGCCGCCGGTGCCTGTACGCCCAGCCCTAAGAAGCTGAGCGTCGACTCCATCAGAATGGCCGAGGCGATATTGAGCGTGGCGGCCACGATAATGGTCGGCAGCACGCCGGGAATAATGTGGCGCACGATAATGCGCAGCGGGTGTTCCCCCGACGCGCGGGCATAAAGCACATACTCGCGCTCTTTCACCGACAGGGTTTCTGCGCGCACCAGCCGCGACATGTTCATCCACGTCAGCAGGCTGATGATCAGAATGATGTTATCCACGCCCGGCTTGAGGTACGCATTCACCACCAGCAGCAGGAAGAAGGCCGGAATGGCCATCAGGATATCCACGGCGCGCATCATCAGGTTGTCCAGCCAGCCGCCAAAGTAGCCGCTCACCGTTCCCACCACCGTACCGATAAGCGTGGAAAAGAGCATGGCGAGAAAACCGACCATCAGGGAGATCTGCCCGCCATACAGCGCGCGGGTGAAGTAGTCGCGCCCGTACTCGTCGGTGCCGAACCAGTGTGCGGCATCCGGCGGCAGCGTACGTGCGCCGAGCGCCATCCGATCCGGATCGTAGGGACTTAACCCGGCACAGAGCGCGGCGATAACAAATATAAAAAGCACAAACAGGGAGAACTGCGCCGGACGGTTGCGGCGCAGCTGGTGACGAACCTGCTGCCAGCGTCTGCTCATGCGGGTTACCTCAGCGTACGAATGCGGGGATCGGCGAAGCGATAAAGCAGATCGGCGATCAGGTTACCGACGATCAGCATCATCGACGAGAGCATGATGATCGCCATGATCAGCGGGTAGTCCAGCGAAGCAATCGACTGGATCCCGAGCAGCCCCATCCCCGGCCAGGAGAAGACGCTTTCCGTCACGTAGGCCCCCACAATCAGCTCGCCGAACGACAATCCGAACAGGGTGATCACCGGCAGCAGCACGTTTTTCAGCACGTGGCGGAACAGAATGCTGGAACGCGTGGCGCCGTAAGCCAGCTGGGTCTGCACATAGTCGGCAGAGAGCTGCGAGATGGTGTTGGAGCGGATGTAGCGCACGTAGCTGGAGAGGTTGTAGAACGTGAGGGCAATACACGGCAGCACGCCATGACGCAGCACGTCCAGCGCGTTATCTTCCATGCCGATGGTGCGCATTCCCATGCTGGGGAACCAGTTAAGCTGCACGGCAAAAACGGTGATGAGCAAAATGCCGAACCAGAAAATCGGCACCGAGATGCCGATATAGGCGAACAGGTTCAGCAGGTGATCCAGCCAGCGGTGCTTAAATGCCCCCGCCAGCAGGCCGAGCGGGATGGCCAGCACGATCGCCAGCAGCAGCGACGCGCCCATCAGCCCCAGCGTGGCCGGAATGCGTTCGCCGATCATCTCGAGCACCGGGCGGTGGTAAATCAGCGAATAGCCGAGATCGCCCTGCAGGACGTTTTTCAGCCACAGGACGTACTGCGTGACCAGCGGCTTATCCAGCCCCAGGCTCTGGCGAATACGTTCGATATCTTCCGGAGCCATGCGCGGCGTGATGTACGCCGCCACCGGATCGCCGGGCGCGAGCTTGACCAGCAAAAACGCCACCAGCGAAATAAAGAACAGCATCGGCAGCAGCTGCAGCAGCCGACGCGTGAGAAGTGTGTTCACGACGTGCCCTTACCAAGGCCCCGACCCGACGGCCGGGGCAATCGCTTATTTCTGATAGATTTTTGACAGATCCTGGAACAGATAGACCGGTTTCGGCTCCGCTTCCTCGGTACCGCCAAAACGCTTGTCCACCGCGACGGTCGCATTGGTATAGGCGATCGGGTAGTACGTCATGTCATTCGCCACGGTCTGCTGAATTTGCTTGTAGATATCGGCACGTTTTGCGGCGTCGGTTTCCACGGCGCCTTTATCCCACAGGGCATCAAACTGCGGATTTTTGTAGTGCGCGTAGTTATAGGCTTCGTTGCTCATGAACAGCGATTTGTAGCCGTCCGGCTCTGAGCCCATGATGTAGCCGCCCAGGTTCAGCTCCCACGCGGTGTTGTTCATATCGAGGCTGCGCTGAGACATGGCGTTGGAGTCCAGCGGCATCAGCTCCACGTTCACCCCAATGCCCTTCAGCGCCTGCTGAATGTAGAGCGCCATGCTCTCCTGGGTTTTGTTGGTATTCACATACGCCAGGCGCAGCTTGAGGTTGTCCGGCGCGCCGGACGCTTTAAGCCGCTCTTTAGCTTTTTGCAGGTCGAATGTGTATTGCTCGACGTCATCCGTCTTGTAAAGCGTATCGGGCGTCAGGAAGGACGTCGCCGGTTTGGCGTAGTCCAGCGAGGTAAAGGCGGTCTGGGTCAGCTCGTCTTTGTTGATGGCGTACGCAATGGCCTGACGCAATTCTTTGCTCTTCATTACCGGCACGTTCTGGTTGAACGTCATATAGGCCAGACGGCCTTCCGGATAGACCACGAAGTCAAACTTACCGGTATTTTTCAGGCGGTTCACATCCTGCGGGTCAACCATCTTGAGGTTGATTTCACCGTTTTGCAGCGCAAGGTTGGCGGCGTTACTGTCTTTGGCGAAACGGTAGGTCACCGAATCTAGCTTCGCTTTGCCGTTCCAGTAATCGTCAAAACGGGTCAGGGCATAATATTGTCCGGCGCGGTACTCTTTAAATTTGAACGGCCCGGAGCCGACCGGTGCATCGTTTTTGCTGCTCTTTTCCAGGTCGCCTTCGCCGGCGAACACGTGCTGCGGGATCGGGTAGATCTGTACCAGCGTGCCGGTAAAGGCCGCGCTGACCTGCGGTAAGGTGAACTTAACGGTGCGGTCGTCAACCTTGCTTACCTGTACCGGCTTATCGCCGTAGGTGAACATGCTGCGGAAGAAGCTGTGCTGTTTGGCATCCAGCAGCTTATTGAAGGTGAAGACCACGTCGTCCGCCGTCAGCGGCTGGCCGTCCTGCCATTTCAGGTTGGGTTTTAACGTCAGGGTGTAGCTCAGGTTGTCGGCGGAGGGCGTCAGGCTTTCCGCCAGGCCCCATTCGATCTTACCGTTATTGAAGCTATAGAGCGGGGCATAGAGCGCCTGCATGATCGTCAACGTGGTACGGTCGCTGGCGTAGAGCGGATTTACAGCTAACGGGTCGCCGGAGGTAATACCGATAATCAGCGAACCGCCCGCTTTTGGCGCATCGCTTTTTGCCGCTGAGGGCGTATTTGTCTCTTTATTTTTCGCATCATCACAGCCCGCCAGGCCTAACGCGAGCGAAACAACCACTGCCGATAACAGAAGCTTGCGCATCTCACTAACTCCTTGCCTTATAAAGTGTTTATGACTGCATCTTTTATTTATGTTGAAGCATCATATGCAGCTTTATCCGTTTACGCATTAATTATGAAAATGCGATTTTCGATTAAGCTTATGCCGTATTTGATATATATAAGCAGCAGAAGGAATAGCGGTTAATTGCTTGCGCTCACAACGTTAAACGCTTCACAAATCTCCTGCTACACTGCCTCAACACATCACTCAAAAGGCAGGCCAACATGTCAGACAACACGTATCAGCCACCCAAAGTGTGGGAATGGAAAAAGAACAACGGCGGCGCGTTCGCCAACATCAACCGCCCCATTTCCGGCGCGACCCATGAGAAAGATCTTCCTGTCGGCTCTCACCCGCTGCAGCTCTACTCGCTGGGCACACCGAACGGCCAGAAAGTGACGATCATGCTCGAAGAGCTGCTGGCGCTGGGCGTGACGGGCGCGGAGTACGACGCGTGGTTGATCCGCATCGGCGAGGGCGACCAGTTCTCCAGCGGCTTCGTGGAGGTGAACCCGAACTCGAAAATCCCAGCGCTGCGTGACCACTCCACGAACCCGCCAACGCGCGTCTTTGAATCCGGCAATATCCTGCTCTATCTGGCGGAGAAATTCGGCCACTTCCTGCCGAAAGATCCGGCGGGACGCACCGAGACGCTGAACTGGCTGTTCTGGCTGCAGGGCGCGGCGCCGTTCCTCGGCGGCGGCTTTGGCCACTTCTATAACTATGCCCCGGTGAAAATTGAGTACGCGATTGACCGCTTCACCATGGAAGCTAAACGCCTGTTCGACGTGCTGGATAAACAGCTGGCGCGCGGTCGCTACGTGGCGGGTGAGGAGTACACCATTGCGGATATCGCCATCTGGCCATGGTTCGGCTGCGTGGCGCTGGGCAGCGTGTATAACGCCGCTGAGTTCCTCGACGCAGAAAAGTACACCAACGTGCAGCGCTGGGCGAAAGACGTGGCGAATCGCCATGCCGTTAAGCGCGGACGCATCGTTAACCGCACCAGCGGCGAGCTGAACGAGCAGCTCCACGAACGCCACGCGGCGAGCGACTTCGAGACCAATACGGAAGATAAGCGTCAGGCGTAATGTTCTGCCGGGCGGATCGCCGCCCGGCAACCGAGATCCTTTCGCAGGGCATGATTGGCCTAAAGGTTGAGCCGGTATTGCTGGCACTATCTGTGCGTTTTTCTCACCTCAGAGTGAGAAGCGACGTATCAACCGACAGCAGTCACAAAGGATCTGTTATGAAACTGATTAAAACAACGCTGGTTATCAGCGCCCTCATTTTTTCCACCTCGGGAATGGCCATCGATAAAACCGCCGCTGGCGCGGTAGCAGGCGCTGCCATTGGCGCGGCCACGGGCAAAGATCTGAAATCCACCGTTGGCGGTGCCGTTGTTGGCGCAGGCACGGGTGCCATGTTCAAAAACGGCGACAAAGGTAAAGCCGCGCGTAAAGGCGGCGCCGTAGGGGCTGCCGTGGGCGCAGGCGCCGCGGCGGTTACCGGCAAGAGCGTGCTGAAAGGTGCAGCCGTTGGCGCGGGAACGGGCGCGCTGATTGGTGAAGCGACGCACTGATAAACTTCGCCGGGCGTCGCAGCGCGTGCCCGGCCTCATGGCTATTCAGTAATAACCCCGCACCCAATCTCGCATTTTTGCGAGCCGCTTTCCGAAATAGCATTTCCCCTCTGTCGCAGCGATGTTAACAATTGCCAGTCGTAGCCTGAAGATTACAATGCATTTGCTTATCGTAAACTACAGGCTACAATAATGGCTAAGGTTAAACACTACATCACAGCTGACGGGTATGACCCTTTTGATGCATATCTAAGAAGTGTGAAAGATCCCATAGCAAAAGCCATGATTGCCACGCGTGTCGCCAGAATGTCAACGGGTAACTATGGTGATTGTAAACCATGCAGAGAGAGCGTTTCAGAGCTCAGAATTAACCAGGGGCCGGGTTACCGTGTCTATTTCAGCGAAGTCTCCGATCCGGCAGATGGCGCAGTGAGTCTGGTGCTACTGACTGGAACGAAAAAAAAGCAAAGTGCAGATATTGAAAGAGCCGTTGAGTACCTCAACGACTACAAGCGCAGGATATAAAAGGAAATCGCAATGGCTAAATCAGTACTCCATGATGACGCAATGGTACAACTCCTGAAAGATTCTCCGGATTTCGCGCCCGTATATCTTCATCAGGCTTTCATTGAAATTGACGAGCCCGGAGGCTATGAGGCATTCATGCTGGCTTTACGACATGTTATAGAAGCCTCCGGCGGGATGACTGTCATTGCAAAACGCGCAGGCATTTCTCGCGAATCACTCTACAAATCACTTTCACCAAACGGTAATCCCTCATTTAAGCGTATCGCCGAAGTGGCATCTGCAACGGGCTACCCAATATCCCGAATTGCAACAGCAGGATTAAACACAACAGCGTGAGAGCCACTCCAAAATAGGCCCGGATATGCGACCCGGGCAATACATCAATGGTGATCGTCATACTGATGCTCAATCACCATTCCTTCCGCCACGCTCGCCACATGGCGTGCACGCGGATGATAGACCGGAGCAGGGGCGGCATACGTTGTTTGTACAGGTGCAGGCGCAACGCTTACCGCCTCAGGAACCGTGGCTGACTGCGGAACAATCACGACCTTATACCCGGCAGGGACATCGACCGTGACGCTCTGGGCCATCGCTGTATTGACCACGGCAAAACCTGCCAGGGCAGCAAATAAAATAATACGGTTTTTCATAAATTGAATTATTTCCGGCTTCAAGAAGATAATTCATTATGTCGGCGAATTCTTAAGACAATATTAATTTTCATGTTCTGGAATGTGCAGAAAATGCCAAATATATTGTTACAAGCGAATATTTTAATATTTGAAATATATTGACTCACGCTTTTTAAAAAGGCGGCAAGAAACATGCTCGCATGCCGCCTCGCCTGCTATGTTAATACTTTATATCCCGCGCTTTTTGCCGCCCGGCCTGTTTAATCTGACGTTTATCCTGGCGGCAGTCGTGATTACTCTGGTTATTGTTCGCCATGCAGGTCTGCTTCACCTGCCGTGACGCGTCGCGGGTTTCCTGCCTGACATCACGCGCCACGCGCCGCTCCTGCGCCTGCTGGGTCGCGCTGGTGGAAACCGAGAAAAGCGTCAGAAAAATGAGAGAAAAGACAGGGATAAACGATAACGATCTGTTCATAGCAACACCTCGTAGAAGAGAGTCCAGAACGTCAGGGGTTAGCAAAAGAATAGCAGTTTCAGAGCACGCGGAATGGGGAAGGCGTTAATAATGTAAGGCCGCTCAAGGCGGCCTTACAACGTTGCGTTATGCCGTCAGGCGGAACTTCTGCACCGAGCGCTGAAGATCTTCGGTCTGACGCTCCAGCGCCGAAGCCGCCGCGGAAACCTCCTCCACCAGCGAGGCGTTTTGCTGGGTGACGCCGTCCATCTGCGTAATGGCGATACCGACCTGCGAAATGCCCTTACTCTGCTCCTCAGAGGCAGAGGCGATTTGCTTCATAATGGTCGTCACTTCCGTCACGTCCCGCAAAATCGCATCCATGGTCGTCCCCGTGTCGCTTACCAGCTTTGCCCCCTGCTCGACGCGGGAAACGGAATCGGTAATCAGCCCTTCAATCTCTTTCGCCGCGTTGGCGCTGCGGCTTGCCAGGTTGCGGACTTCGCCCGCGACGACGGCGAAGCCGCGCCCCTGTTCGCCCGCGCGTGCTGCTTCAACCGCCGCGTTAAGTGCCAGAATATTGGTCTGGAAGGCAATGCTGTTAATGACGTTGGTGATTTCAGCAATTTTCTTCGAGCTTTCCGAAATACCGCTCATGGTGCTTACCACCTCTTCCACCAGCGAACCGCCGCGGCTGGCGGTGGTTGAGGCCACATCGGCCAGCTGGCTTGCCTGACGGGCGCTCTCCGCGTTCAGTTTCACCGTAGCGGTCAGCTGTTCCATGCTGGCTGCCGTCTCTTCCAGCGCCGCCGCCTGCTCTTCGGTACGGGAGGAGAGATCGTTGTTACCGCTGGAAATCTCCGTCGCCCCGCGCCAGATATTTTCACTGCCGGAGCGGATCGTGCTGACCGCCTCGCGCAGGCTGTCCTGCATGGCGCTCAGCAGCGGCACCAGCTGTCCCACGCAGTTGCGGCCGAACGGCTCAATGGGCTGGCTGAGATCGCCCTGAGCAATCTGGCGGAACTGCTGGCGAATGCGGTCGAGCGGTTTGACCAGCATCGCGACCAGGTAACGGTCGGTGAAGAGCAGGATCAGCAGACCGACGATCGTGGCGACGATAATTACCGTACGGGTCATGCTGGTCAGGCCGTCCACCACCACGCGGGTGCTGTCGAGCGACTTCGCGGCAGCATTGTTGAACTCTTCAGCCGCCGCGCCGAACGCGCGGCTCAGCGTTGGCGTGACGTTATTGGCCTGCTGACGATAGCCGTCCAGCGCGCCCAGTTTCGCCTGCTGCATTTGCGGCGTCACGCCCTGTTCGAGCAGCGTCTGCCAGGCACCGATCACCCGGGAAGAGACCTGGGGATCCATTGGGCCTGGGGAGATCGCCTTCATCTCGGCCAGCTTCTTGCCCATGTTATCCAGCGCCTGCTGGGCAGAGGCCAGATCCGGCGTGCCGCCTGCGGCTTTGACTTCCATTGCGCGGCTCAGACGGGTCACAAAGCGGAAATACTGATCGTTGCCCTGGCTGAGCACCGTCATCTGCTTGACCAGCTGGCGGTCCACCTCGTTGCCATCAGAAACGCGAGACAGAGACCAGGTGCTGTACAGCCCAACACCCGCCCACATTAAACAAAAGATCCCGAGAATCGCCAGCATGACGAAACGGATCGTGAAATTACGGAGCATATTCATAAGTCTTACTTGCCGTGAGGGTGAATTCGCCCAGAGGCGAGTCTTACCCTCGTTATCGGCAGAAACTGACGAAGTTATACTATTTCGCGCGTAATTTTATAAAAATCTTCGCTACCCTGCCGTTCGCCGGAAAAGGATAATCACTGCGGGGAAAATCTGACTGCTCAATACATGTTTTCATATTTCAGCAGCCGTCTAAATGTAAAACAGACAAACAGTTAATTAACCTCACAACCCGAAAGGATGAATACCCTGATGAATAAGACGGTCAAAGAACCGCACGACCGGTCAAGAAACCCTTTAATTTGTATGCAAATCATTCCAAAGCATTTAGCTCATGAATTAAATTAAATTTATTAATCAGATTTAATTATTTAAACGCTAATTATTGTGCAGGATATTTTTTTAGATTTCATTACATCCTTACCTGCTGAGGAAGTTCTTATTTTAAATAAATTCATTTAAAAAGAGCCGGACAATTTTCGACTCATCCAGAGAACTTCAAATGCGCAAATTAATGAATCGTACATTGCTTTCGCAATGTGTATTAGTGGCTTTAACGTCATTTGGCGCCCAGGCTAACGTAACACCCGCTACGCCCTGCCAGCCGGGCGTGACATCGCAGACCTGCGGCTTAACGAAATATGTAGATAATAGTTTCTATGAAGATCCCGGCGTGACTAATGCCATTATGGCCGACACCACCGCAAATAATATCTTTATGGATGGAAGCCGTGAATCAGGGGATACCCAGTCATTAACCGTTTCTGGTACCGACATGTCCGGCCATTATATTCAGGGCAGCAACGGGGGGACGGCTAATATTACGGTGAATAACGGCGCCACCGTCGATATGATCGAAGTGGGCAATACCGGTGCAACCACCAATACGACGGTGACCATCGATGACGCCACGCTGAATGGCGAAAATGACGCCGGAAGCTACGAGGGCAAGAAAGCCTATATGATGGGTTCCGCCATTTATCTCGACCCCATGGATAAAGGTTACCACACCGTCAACGTTGAGGACGGCAGCATGCTGCACGGCAGTATTCTCAGTGCGGGAGCCGGTGCACAAAATATTGCCATCAGCAACAGCACGATGGATAAAGGCGGTATTTACGCGGGTAGCGATAAATCTGATACCAATATTACGCTGACTAACGCTTCCGTGGATGCCTCGCAGAGCGAAATCGCGCAGAACATCGACACGCTGGCGGTAAAACTGAGCGGATACAAGCCCTTCAGCGACATCAACCTGGATGCCTTTGGCGATGTTGCCATCGCGATGTACGGAACGAAGGCTGATTCGCTGGCGCTGGATAACAGTACGGTCACCGGCGACATTGGGGCCTTTAACGAAAACGGCACCACGCTGATTTCATTGACCAATAACAGCGTGGTAAATGGCAATGTGACCGTCGATGGTAACGCCGCAAATTCCGTTCTGGTGGATAACAGCACCGTGAATGGCGAGATAAATACTAGCCAGAGTACGGGCAATAGCACAATTACGCTGCAGAACAACGCGACCGTCAACGGTGATATTACAACGGGTGCAGGTGATGATACGGTCGTCCTGACCAATGATTCACATGTCAATGGCAATGTTAACGGTGGTGACGGCAGCGATACCCTGTCAATGGATGCGGGCAGTTCTATATCCGGACAAATAAGCCAGTTTGAAACGGTAAATACCACCAGCGATAACAGCATTGCCATTGATAAAATTAACGATGCAACCAGCTGGAGTTTGCAAAACGGTTCAACCCTGATTGCCAACACCACCGGCAGCAATGCGCTGGTTACCATGAGCACCGACAGCTACGTGAATTTCGGTAATATTACCGGCGCCAATAACGCCGTGGTGGTGAACAGCATTACGCCGTCAGCGCAAAATCAGCAGGGAATAGTCCTGGGGACCTTCACCACGTCGGGCAGCAGTGCGCCGCAGAATTATGCAGCAGCCACGTTTACCAACGGCGACCAGACCGTGGAGAACCGTAGCGGCGCGTATAACTACAACAACAGTCTGAATATTGTTGCGGCCGACAGCGCGCCTCAGGCTCAGCTGACTGCAGATAATAGCCAGAGCTGGAATATTGAATTTAACAGCCAGAAGGGCAACCTTGCGAGCGACGTTCAGGGGCTGGTAGCCGGCCTGGATGCAGCGGAACAGGCCGGGCATCAGGTAGCGGATGACATCAGCAACCACATGAACCAGGTGCATCTGGCAAACCTGCTGGGAGAACAGCAGGACGGTGCGCAGGTCTGGGGCGATTTCCTTTATCAGAACGGTAATTTCAGCAACGACGTCGACTACAAAAGCATCACTCAGGGTGCGCAGGGCGGCGTAGACTGGACGGCGCATCTGGACAACGGCGACAGCGTCACCGGCGGTATCGCGCTGGCGTGGACGCGCAGCCGCGTGCAGGACACCAGCGACGGCGCGGATAGCTTCAAAGACAGCGTTTACGGTAACTACTACAGCCTGTATGGCGGCTGGCAGCAGGCGCTGAACGGCCGAACCTGGGGTCTGTTTGCTGACGGCAGCTTCAGCTACGGCGATATGCGTTACTCGCTGTCTGCCAACAACGTGACGGGCGATACCAGCGGCATGACGGAAGCGCTGCACGGCTCCACCGATGGCAGTCTGTATCTGGCGCAGGCTCGCACCGGGGTGAACGTGTTGCTGCCAGGCGAAACGCTGCTGCAACCCTACGCCACTCTTGGCTGGGATCAGACCAAAGCGAACGGCTTCTCTGACAGCGAAGTCACCTTTGCCGACAGCCAGGTCTCTTCCTGGAACGGCGGCGCGGGCGTGAGGCTCACCACCACCCTTCGCGATTTGAACAAGAACGTGAAGGTGATGCCGTGGATCGACGCGCGCTTCCAGAAAGAGTTCAGCGATGACACCGACATTCAGGCGGCGGATTATCACAATACCTCCGGTCACAACAACACCATGGGCATCTTTGGGGCAGGTATCAACGCCACCATCGCCCATAACTTCACCCTGACTACCGGCGTCTATGTCGGTACTGGCGATGTGGATAACGATGCCAGCGTACAGGCGGGGATGAGCTATAGCTTCTGATTGTCGTCTGATTGCCCGGTGACCTGCGTGTATCGGGCAGTGCGGGACTCAACGTCTGACGCATCCCGGGGAAAATTGCTGGCAGGGAGTTCTGCCATCGCTTCTCCCCGGGATTTGTGTTTTGATAAGGACAGAATGAAAACGCCGTTTCAAAAATTCATCGATAAGAAAAGGAGACATCATGTCCTGGTACCCTGCCCCTGACCGCTACGAGAACATGCAGTACCGCCACTGTGGCAAAAGCGGCCTTCGCCTGCCCGCGCTGTCGCTTGGCCTGTGGCATAGCTTCGGCCATATTCAGCCTCTTGATGCCCAGCGGGCGCTGCTGCGTAAAGCCTTCGACCTCGGCATTACCCATTTCGACCTTGCCAACAACTACGGCCCGCCAGCAGGCAGCGCGGAAGAGAATTTTGGCCGTCTGCTGCGGGAGGACTTTGCCGCGTATCGCGACGAGCTGGTTATCTCCACCAAGGCGGGTTACGACATGTGGGCCGGGCCATACGGCTCAGGCGGATCGCGCAAATATCTGCTCGCCAGCCTCGATCAGAGCCTGAAACGCCTGGGCGTCGACTACGTGGATATTTTCTATTCCCACCGCGTGGATGAAACCACGCCGATGGAAGAGACGGCCTCTGCGCTTGCCCACGCCGTGCAGAGCGGCAAAGCGCTGTATGTAGGCATTTCCTCCTACTCAACCGAGCGCACGCAAAAAATGGCCGAGCTGCTGCGCGAGTGGAAGATCCCCCTGCTGATCCACCAGCCGTCCTATAACCTGCTTAACCGCTGGGTCGATAAGACCGGTTTACTGGATGCGCTGGCGGCAAACGGTACCGGGTGCATCGCCTTTACCCCGCTGGCGCAGGGGCTGCTGACCGGAAAATACCTGAACGGTATTCCTGAAGATTCACGCATGCAGCGTGAAGGCAAGAAAGTCCGCGGTCTGAACGAAAAAATGCTGACCGAAGCCAACCTGAACAGCCTGCGTTTGCTGAGTGAAATGGCGCAGGCGCGGGGTCAGACCATGGCGCAGATGGCGTTGAGCTGGCTGCTGAAAGATGCGCGCGTGACGTCAGTGCTGATTGGCGCAAGCCGCCCGGATCAGATTGAGGAGAACGTTCGGGCGCTGGATAACCTGCGCTTTACTGAGGACGAACTCAAGCGGATTGACCAGCATGTTGCGGATGGGAGTTGAACCTGTGGCAGGCGTCGTCTGATAAATAATACCGCACCGAGCAGTCCCCTCTCCCCTTTGGGGAGAGGGTTAGGGTGAGGGGTAAGGCGTACTTTACTTCTTACTGATCTTATCCAGATACCCCATCACAAACGCAGACAGCACAAACGTCAGATGGATAATGACGTACCACATCAGTTTGTTATCCGGCACGTTCTTCGCGTCCATAAACACGCGTAGCAGGTGGATAGAAGAGATCGCCACAATCGACGCGGCCACTTTATTCTTCAGCGACGAGGCATCCATTTTGCCCAACCAGCTGAGCTTCTCTTTTCGCTCGTCGATATCCAGCTGAGAGACGAAATTCTCGTAGCCGGAGAACATCACCATTACCAGCAGCCCGCCCACCAGGGTCATATCCACCAGCGACAGCAGAACCAGAATCAAATCCGCCTCGGCAATGGAAAAGATATTCGGCAGAACGTGCAGGATTTCCTGAAAGAACTTAATCGTCAGCGCGATAAGCGCCAGCGAAAGGCCAAAATAGACGGGAGCCAGTATCCAGCGAGAGGCGTACATGGCATTTTCAAAAAAGCGTTCCATAAAGTCCTGTTTGCAAGAGAAACCAGCGCCCAGTATATCCCAATGGCGCTGACTGTTTGCAATAGCTCACCAGTATGGTCACTCAGACGTTGTCGGGGTTAACCTCGGGACGGGCGTATTCCGGCCAGACCAGCACCACCAGCTCCGGGTAGGCTTCCAGGCTGAACTCACGAAAACACTGACGCAAATTTAATACGTCCAGATCGGAATAAGAGACCTTCTCGCCGTTAAGGCAGCGTTTTTTGATATTGTCATAATATTTATACACGGCTGAATTGAGATCGCTACAGCGACGCTGTGCTTCAAACAGTCCGGGCGTGTCATTAATTTCCGACATTTTCATGCGTTTAATTGTCGCGTGTAAAAAGTCGATATATTCATGGTTCACCCGCCAGTACCAGACAGGCGTAACGGAGTTCATCAATACAGAGAAATGGTCTTCCCCTTCCTCTTTTGTCATGAGTTCCGGTTGCGGCGGTTCACTGGTGTCTTTCGACACTTTCGTTTTATTGAACTCCTGCATCAATAAAAGCACACCAGCGGTCAGTAATAGTAATGTGATGACCGTAAAAAAGATGCTGTTCATGGGTAGGCTCCATTTTTTTTGATTTTAAATTTGCCTCATGATATTGTCAACGAATCTCACGCCTTTACCAACCCCACCCTGTTGAAATTAAAGGAAATTAAAAATGCTGCCCGACTATCTCGTCCCGGCTAAGTACCACATTACGCCTGTGGAACAGCAACCGACGGAAGCAGAAAAAGAGGTCAGTTTCACTCAGGGGAAAAGAAAGCTCTCTGATTTCGAGCCTGATATATTAATTGGTGTTTCCCGTACCGGCAAATCCCGTAATATGTTGCTGGAAGAGCACGATCGTCATATAAAAGACCGCTTATTTCGCGCCATAAAAATTGAAGCTTTTGTCCACCTGCTGAATGATCTGCAGGCCGAAGGTGAAATAGATGCCCAGAAACTAAGTCAAATATTGGCCGAAAAAACCAAAGAAATTAACGAAGCGGGCAATGAAATTTGGCTTAACTTAATTACGCGCGAAAAAAACAACCCAATTTTTTATAGCCTGGGGGAGGATTAACGTGAAGGAAGTTAAAAATAACGACGTTTATTTGACTTTGGATGATAAAAAAAGTGATGAATTTATCTTAAAGCAAAATCTCGACGCGCTGCGAAACACAAAAAATGACGAGATGACGCGCATTACACAGGACCTGGTATCGATCCCGGCGACGCTGGTGCGGCTGAAATGGCAGAATCGCCGTGAGATTTATCCGCTGCAGGTCAAAGAAGAAATTTACGGTGCCGTGATGAACGCCATCATGGAACAGCGGCCAGAGCTAAAAGAGAAGCTTCTGGGACGCCTTGAGGCCAACTACCAGTATCTTCTTGCCAGAGAGATCGCCACCCTGCGTCTGACGCGCAAACTGTCAGACGGCGAGTACCGTACCTCAAACGTCACCTGCGTTGCGCTTGATGAGGACGCGCTGGCAACCCCCTCTATCGCACCGACGGAAAATAAAAACGCATAAACCCAACAGGCATAAAAAAAGCCGGCTTTCGCCAGCTTCTTTATCACTTCGCGGCCGCTTTCTCTTCGCCGACCAGCCCAATCTTCAGATAACCCGCCTGATGCAGCGTGTCCATTACCTTCATCATGGTTTCATAATCCACGGTTTTATCCGCACGGAAGAAGACCGTGGTGTCTTTTTTACCGCCGGTAAGCTGATCCAGCGCCGGGATAACAGAGTCGGCCGTTACCGGGTCGTTCCCGAGGAACATCGATTTATCGGCCTTCACGGACAGATAGACAGGCTTTTCCGGGCGCGGCTGCGGCTGGCTGGACGAGGCTGGCAGATTCACCTTCACGTCCACCGTCGCCAGCGGCGCGGCCACCATGAAGATGATCAGCAGAACCAGCATGACGTCGATAAACGGCGTCACGTTGATCTCATGCATTTCGCCGTTATCGTCCAGATTTTCGTTTAGACGCATCGCCATAATATCAACCTACGCGCAGTTTGGACGCCGCGTGCACCGGCTTAACGGCGCTGGCATTCAGGTCGAGATCGCGGCTCTGCAGCAGCAGAACCTGCGCGGCAACGTCACCGAGGGTGGCTTTGTAGCTGCCAATCATGCGCGCGAAGATGTTGTAGATAACCACCGCCGGAATCGCTGCGACCAGACCAATCGCCGTTGCCAGCAGCGCTTCTGCGATACCCGGCGCAACGACCGCCAGGTTGGTGGTTTGGGTCTGCGCGATACCGATAAAGCTGTTCATGATGCCCCAGACCGTACCGAAAAGACCGATGAACGGCGAAATCGCGCCGATGGTGGCCAGATAACCATTGCCGCGCCCCATGTGTCGGCCAACCGCCGCCACGCGACGCTCCAGACGGAAACCGGTACGCTCCTTGACGCCTTCGTTATCTTCACTGCCCGCGGAGAGTTCCAGCTCGTTCTGTGCTTCATTCACGAGCAGGGTGGTCAGGCTTTTCGCGTGGAAGGATGAGGTCATATCTGAGGCCTGATCCAGAGAACGGGCTTCTGCCAGCTGCTGCTGTTCCCGCTTGAGGCGACGCTTCTGCGAAAGCAGCTCGGCGCTCTTGCTGAAGAAGATAGCCCAGGTGACAACGGACGCCAGAATCAGGCCGATCATCACAATCTTAACCACGATGTCAGCATGCTGATACATGCCCCAAACGGAGAGATCCGCCTGCATCAAATTATTACCCACTCTGTATCTCCAGGACGCAAATCACAAAATCTGAACGTAATAATATCAAAACATCGTCGAATTGATAGTAGTTCTCATTAGTATTTGCATAGTGCCGCAATTTTCGTTCACTTTCCTTGCGCTTACGCAGTAAAAATTTCTTATGCGCTTTTTTGCTAATATTTTCTGCTTATTCGATAAGCCTGCGGGTGCAGTTTTTTCCAATCGTGGTAGTCTGGACGTCCAGACGTATAAAAACAGGGTTAGCGAACATGACAACGAAGCATCTTGATACCACGCTGGTACAGGCAGGACGCAGCAAAAAATATACTCAGGGATCGGTCAACAGCGTGATTCAACGCGCCTCCTCGCTGGTGTTTGACACCGTTGAGGAGAAAAAAAACGCCACGCGCAACCGCGCAAAAGGCGGGCTGTTTTATGGCCGTCGCGGCACGCTAACCCATTTTTCTTTACAGGAAGCGATGTGCGAGCTGGAAGGCGGCGCAGGCTGCGCGCTGTTCCCGTGCGGCGCGGCGGCGGTCGCCAACACCATTCTGGCGTTTGTGGAACAGGGCGACCATATCCTGATGACCAACACCGCCTATGAACCCAGCCAGGACTTCTGTACCAAAATCCTCAGCAAGCTCGGCGTGACGACCGGCTGGTTCGACCCGCTGATTGGTGAAGGTATTGCCGAACTTATTCAGCCAAACACGCGCATTGTGTTCCTGGAATCGCCGGGGTCACTCACCATGGAAGTTCACGACGTGCCGGCTATCGTCAAGGCCGTGCGCAGCAAAGCGCCAGAGGCGATCATTATGATCGACAACACCTGGGCGGCAGGCGTGCTGTTCAAAGCGCTGGAATTCGACATTGATATTTCCATCCAGGCGGCGACGAAATACCTGATTGGCCACTCTGACGGCATGATTGGTACTGCGGTTTCCAACGCGCGCTGCTGGGATCAGCTGCGTGAAAACGCCTATCTGATGGGCCAGATGGTGGATGCCGACACGGCGTACATGACCAGCCGCGGACTCCGCACGCTGGGCGTTCGCCTGCGTCAGCACCACGAAAGCAGCCTGAAGGTGGCCGAATGGCTGGCGCAGCATCCGCAGGTTGAGCGCGTAAACCATCCGGCGCTGCCGGGCAGTAAGGGGCATGAATTCTGGCAACGTGACTTTACGGGCAGCAGCGGTTTGTTCTCGTTTGTGCTGAAAAAACGGCTGAATAATGACGAGCTGGCAAGCTATCTGGATAATTTTAGCCTCTTCAGCATGGCCTACTCCTGGGGCGGTTTTGAATCCCTGATCCTGGCTAACCAGCCGGAGCAGATCGCGGCCCTGCGCCCCGGCGGTGAAGTGGACTTCAGCGGTACCCTAATACGACTGCATATCGGTTTAGAAAATGTTGACGATCTGATTGCGGATTTAGCAGCAGGGTTCGAGCGTATCGTGTAGAGTGCTGGCTGAAAATGTACTCTCTGGACGCTTTTGTGGACACCGCAAGCAGAAAAGTCTGCATGAGTTGCGCCCGGGATCAAACCCGACGGGCGAATTAGGGAGTACAATAGCGCTATATCTGCTGTTCCACAGGAAAGTCCATGGCTGTTATTCAAGATATTATCGCGGCGCTCTGGCAACATGATTTTGCCGCCCTGGCGGATCCTCACGTCATAGGCGTCGTCTATTTCGTGATGTTCGCAACGCTGTTTCTGGAAAATGGATTACTGCCAGCTTCGTTTTTACCCGGTGACAGTCTGCTTTTGCTTGCCGGGGCGTTGATCGGCAAAGGCGTCATGGACTTTACGCCCACGATGGTTATCCTCACTTCCGCAGCCAGCCTGGGCTGCTGGCTGAGCTATCTGCAGGGCCGCTGGCTCGGCAACACGCGCGTGGTCAAAAGCTGGCTGGCGCAGTTACCCCATAAATACCATCAGCGTGCAACCTGCATGTTTGACCGGCACGGCCTGCTTGCGCTGCTGGCCGGACGTTTTCTGGCGTTCGTTCGCACCCTTCTGCCGACGATGGCGGGCATTTCCGGTTTGTCGAACCGCCGCTTCCAGTTCTTCAACTGGCTGAGCGCCCTGCTTTGGGTTGGCGTGGTGACGACATTCGGCTACGCGCTGAATATGATCCCCTTCGTGAAACACCACGAAGATCAGGTGATGACCTTCCTGATGGTGCTGCCGATGTTCCTGCTGGTGGCGGGTCTGGTGGGAACCATCGCGGTGGTGATTAAGAAGAAGTACTGCAGCGCGTGATAAAAAATTGCCGGGTGGCGGCTACGCCTTACCCGGCCTAC